>NZ_SSDN01000062.1:0-99223 GCF_004794355.1 Microbacterium sp. K36
GCCCTCGGCGGACCGGGTGGCGACGGCGCGCAGCGCGCCGCCCGCGTCTCGGGCGGCCGTGCGGTGCACGCGGGCCATGAAGCCCCCGCCGAGGATCCCGGTTCGGATCGTCCCGAGACCGGTGTCAGTGACATCCGTTGTCATGCCGGTGAGTCTGACACAGCGGCGACTACTTTTGCTAGTCCCTCGTCAAAAGTTGTTTGTAACGAATCCGAAGTCGCACAGCCGACTGCGAGAAGTGCTGTGCTTTACTGACGCCATGGTTGACGTGCTGAGACCGCTCGCGGCGCCCTCCCCCGGGACCGGCGAGATCTTCCAGATCCTCCGCGACGGACACGCGCGCACCAAGGCGGAGCTCGCCGCCCTCACCGGCCTCGCCCGCTCCACCGTCGCCTCCCGGGTCGACGCGCTGCTGGCCGCCGACCTCCTCCGACCCGCGGGGGAAGCGGTGTCGACGGGCGGCCGCCCTCCGGCCCGCGTCGCCTTCAACCCCCGCGCCGGACTCGTCCTCGCCGTCGACCTCGGAGCCACGCACGCGACCGTGGCCGTGGCCGACCTCGCGGGCGTGATCCTGGACGCGCGCACCCGCACCATCGACATCGGCGACGGCCCCGAGGCCCTGCTCGACGCGATCCTCGCGGAGGGGACCGCCCTGCTCGCCGCGGTCGCCGAGGGCCTTCCCCTCGTGGGCGTGGGCATCGGCGTGCCCGGCCCCGTCGAGCACTCCACGGGGCGCCCGACGAACCCGCCGATCATGCCGGGCTGGGACCGCTTCGACGTGCCCGGCTACGTGCAGCGCACCCTCGACGTCCCGGTCCTCGTCGACAACGACGTGAACATCCTCGCCCTCGGCGAGCAGGCCACGAGCTGGCCCCGGGTGGACGACCTCGTGTTCGTGAAGGTGTCGACGGGCATCGGCGCCGGCATCATCGCCGGCGGTCAGCTCCAGCGGGGTGCCCAGGGGTCGGCGGGCGACATGGGGCACGTCCAGGTGCCGATGAGTGCGGGATCGGCACGGGAGCCGGGCGACGAACGGGATCTCGAGGCCCTCGCGAGCGGATCGGCTCTCGCCGACGCCCTGCGCGCCGAAGGGCACGACGTGCACAGCGCCTCCGACGTCGTCGACCTCGTGCGCGCCGGCAACGCCGCGGCCATCGAGGCCACCCGTCAGGCCGGACGCGATGTCGGCGAGGTGCTCGCGACGGTCGTGAACCTGCTCAACCCGTCGATCATCGTGCTCGGCGGCAGCATCGCCCGCGCCGGCGAGCACCTGCTCGCCGGCGTCCGCGAGGTCGTCTACCGGCGTTCGATCCCGCTCGCCACCCAGCACCTCGCGATCGTGCAGTCGCAGGCGGGCGACCGCGCGGCGGTGCTGGGGGCGGCGATCATGGTCGCCCGCGAGGTGCTCTCCCCCGCGAACGTGGACCGCTACGTCGCCGCGAAGGGATCGAAGTCGGCGGGCAGCGCTCCCACCTGATCCAGCGTGCTCGCGACTTCCACGAACGTGCGCCGCGCTGCGGCCTCCTCGATCGAGAGGAGCGTGTCGAGCACGTGGTACCCGAACTCGCCGGTGGCGACGTGGGGTCGGTCCTCCGCGATCGCGCGCACCATGTCGAGCAGCCCGAGCCCGCGCCCCGCGAGCACCCCCTCCGGCGCGACATCGACGACCTCCTGCACCACCGGCTCCGGGGGCACGAAGTGCCGGGACAGCGGCCGGGTGATCGTGATCGGTCCCCCGAACGTGTTCGGGTCGGGGATGACGAGGGTGCCCTCGGTTCCCGTGATCTCCACGATGCCCTGCCGCACCAGCGGCGAGTCCGTGCTGTAGAGGCTCTGTGCCTGCCCTCCGCCTTCGAAGTCCATCAGGACGCTGAGCGTGGACGGGATCTCGACCGGAAACTCCTCGCCGGCACGGTCGCCGACCTGCACGCGGCGGGTCGGCGACCCCTGCAGCCCGAGGGCGGCCACGGCGGCCA
This sequence comes from Microbacterium sp. K36, assembly GCF_004794355.1. Lineage (NCBI taxonomy): Bacteria > Bacillati > Actinomycetota > Actinomycetes > Micrococcales > Microbacteriaceae > Microbacterium > Microbacterium sp. K36. The sequence continues at coordinate 1,977 of NZ_SSDN01000062.1, forward strand.
CCGGCCCGAAGACGTGGACCAGGGTCGAGACGTAGTACGGCCCCATGTCGAGGAGCGGCCCCGCCCCCTTCGCGTAAAGGAACGCGGGGTTCGGGTGGAAGATCTCCGGCCCCTGCCACTGGAAGGTCGTCTGGCCGAACAGCGGACGGCCGATGTCGCCGCGGGCGATGGCGCGCTTCGCGGTCTGCACGCCGGGGCCGAGGACGGTGTCGGGCGCGACGCCGACACGGAGCCCGGCCGACGCAGCGGCCTCCAGCAGACGTCCCGCCTCCTCGCGGTCCACGCCGAGCGGCTTCTCCGTCCACACGTGCTTCCCGGCGGCGACGATCGCCTCCGAGACGGCGACGTGGGCGGCCGGGATCGTGAGGTTCACGACGATGTCGATGTCGGGATCGTCGAGCACGACCTCGACACCCCCAGCCTGCGGTACGCCGTACGCCGTGGCCTGCGCGCGTGCCCGCTCCTCGACGAGGTCGCCGATCGCGCGCACCTCCACGTCCGGGAAGCGCGTGAGGTTCTGCAGGTACTGGTCGCTGATGTTGCCCGCGCCGATGAGGCCGACGCCGACGGCTCCGCCGCCCCGCACCATCAGCGCGCCGTCCCGGCGTCGAGGAACACCCGGCTGCGCTCGATGGCGTCGAACAGGTCACCCTCGTAGTGGTCGAACTCCACGATGGCGAGTTCGAGCGCGGGCGCGGCGGCCATGGCCTCCCGGAGCGGCACGGTCCCGTCGCCCGCGGGCACCTGATCGGCCGGCGGGTAGGCGTCCAGCAGCGCGGGGTCGAGGGTGCCGTCCTTCGCGTGCACGGCGATCACGCGCTCGCCGAGACGCTCCACGAGGGCCACCGGGTCGACGCCGCCGCGGGCGACCCAGTACAGGTCGACCTCCAGCACGACGCGCTCGTCGAGGTGCTCCGCGAGGATCTCCAACCCGGTCACCCCGTCGAACACGGCCTCCAGCTCGTGCGCGTGGTTGTGATAGCCGACCCGCACACCCGCCTCGGTGCCGATCTCCGCCGCCTCGTTGAGCAACCGGGCGGTCTCGACGATCTGGTCGATCGATTCCCAACGCGCCGGCTCGGTGTAGGGATCGATCACCGTGTCCATGCCGAGCGTGCGCGCGGCGGCGAAGACCTCGGCGGGCGGCGGGACGGGAGCCGTGGTGCCGGAGCCGTCAGGGCGCACGAAGGTCGGCGTGGCCAGGAAAGCGTGCCCGGAGGGGGCGGTCAGCCCGGCGGCCGACACCGCGGCGGCCATGGCCTCCGCCCTGCGCACGAAGTCGTAGGGCTCGACCGCGGTGAATCCGCGCGCCGCCACCGCGGCGAGCGTGCCCTCGAGGTCGGCCTCCAGCTGCTCGCGGATCGTGAACAGCTGCAGAGAGGTCTGGATCGTCATCGGTCGTGCTCCTCGGTCGTCGGTGACAGGAGGGCGTCGCGCGCCCTGCAGGCACGCTAGCACCGAATACCTCCATGTGGAAGTTTCTTCTCGATAGACTCCGAGCATGCCCACCGCACCCGCAGCCGCCGAGGACTCCGAGCGCCCGCGCCCCCGTGGCGCCTATGCGAAGGGGATCGCACGACGGCAGGAGATCCTGGATCGCGCGATCGAGGTCTTCGCCGCCCGGGGCGCCGACCGCACGAGCCTGCGGGCGATCGCGCGCGAGGTGGGCGTGACGCACGCCGCCCTCTCCCATTACTTCGGGTCGCTCGAGGAGCTGCTCGTCGCGGTCTACGTGGAGAGCAACGCCCCGGGACGGAAGACCGACCCGGAACCGGTCAACCCCGTCGAGGGGATGATCCGGTCGGCCAGGGCCAACCGCGAGGTGCCGGGCCTCGTGCAGTTGTACTCCACCCTCGTGGCCAGCGCTCTCGAGGAGGGGCATCCCGCCGCCCGCACCTTCGCGACCGAGCGCTTCGCCCGCCTCCGGGCCGACATCGCCGAGACCGTCCGGGAGCAGCAGCGGGAGGGGCGCCTCCGCTCCGACGCCGATCCCTCCGCGGTCGCCGCACTCGTCGTCGCGGCCTCCGACGGTCTGCAGACGCAGTGGCTGCTGGACGACGCGGCCCCGCAGCACGAGGCCCTCGCCCTCCTCGACCGCCTGCTCCGCCCGGCGGACGCCCCGGGCCGGGACGGCACTTCCGCGGACTAGGCTCGAACCGTGACGCCCGTGCCGCAGTCCCCGTATGCGAGGGCGCTCGGCGAGCGCCTGGCCGAGCTGCACCCCCGGCTGCGGACCTACTTCCAGGCGGTCCCGGAGGGGATGGTCGGCGTCGGCGAAGGCACGTTCCAGCGCGTCGGCACGCCCCGCCGCGCGCTCTGGCCGCTCCTCCGCCGCCTCGAACGGCGCGGGGTGATCGCCGCACGTTGGGAGCGCGACGTGCCCTTCCGGATCGAGAACCGCACCATCGCCTCCCGTGCGATCGCCGAGCGCACCTTCCTGTTCGCGAGCGGGCCATGGGTGATGCGCGACGCCGTGGCACCGACGCGGCACGGCCGCATCGTCGACGAGCTCGGCGAGCCCGGGCTTGTCGTAGCCTGCTTCGCCGTGGAGCCCCGCGCGGGCGCCCTGCACCTGACCAGTCGCGCGGTGGGCATCCGCCTCGGGCGCTTCCGGCTCCGCATCCCGCGGATGGTGGCTCCCGTGGTCCGGCTCGTCGAGCGCTGGGACGACGAGGCCGGTCGTCAGCGGGTGCGCCTGACGGTCGACGCCCCGATCCTCGGCCGCCTCTACGAGTACCGGGGCGACTTCGACTACGCCCTCGAACCCGATCGGAAGGACGACAGCGCATGAGCACGGACCGGGTGGTCATCGGCGGGGCCACAGGATTCATGGGGCGCTTCCTCTCGGCACGGCTCCGGGATGCCGGGCGCGAGGTCGTCACGATCTCCCGCTCGGGAAGCGACCTCACCTGGAGCGATCAGGACGGCATCGACGCCGCCGTCGACGGGGCCTCGCTCGTGATCGGTCTGGCGGGCAAGAGTGTGAACTGCCGCTACACGCCGCGCAACCGTGCCGAGATCTTCCGCTCCCGCCTGGACACGACCGCGGCCTTGAGCCGCGCCATCTCCCGCGCGGCCACCCCGCCGCCGCTGTGGATCAATTCCTCGACGGCCACGATCTATCGGCACGCGGAAGACCGCCCGATGACGGAGTCCTCCGGCGAGATCGGCACGGGCTTCTCGGTCGAGGTCGCCAAGGCGTGGGAGCGTGCCCTCTTCGCCGACGCGCTCCCCGGCACCCGCCGCGTGGCCCTCCGCACTGCCATCGTCCTCGGCGACGGCGGCGTGCTGGAACCGCTGCGCACGCTCGCACGGCGGGGACTCGGCGGCCCGCAGTACGACGGGTTCTGGCCGGTCGGTCCCGCGCGCCGCGCCGCCGGCACCGCACACCTTCCCGGCGCCCGTCGCGGTCGGCAGCGCTTCAGCTGGATCCACATCGAGGATGTGGCGCACATCATCGAGTTCCTCGAAGAGACCCCCGCTCTGGACGGGCCGGTCAACGCCGCCTCACCGCACCCCGTCGACAACGCCGCCTTCATGGCCACCGTGCGCCGCGTGCTGGGGGCGAAGGTCGGCCCGCCGATGCCGCGCTGGATGCTCGAGCTCGGCGCCATCGGCATCCGCACCGAGACCGAGCTCATCCTCAAGAGCCGCTGGGTGCTCCCCGAGAAGCTCACCGCCGCCGGCTTCACCTTCCGCTACCCGGACCTCGAGGAGGCCGTCCGTGCCTCCTTCGCCGCCGCGGACGCGAACGCCCGGACGCACGTGGCCTGACCGCGGTCGCGCGAAGAGCCCGTCAAGCCGACTCCGGGAGCGTCGGGAACGTCCAGCTGCCGTCGAGCACCTCGGGGCGAGGGCGGTAGAGCCGGACGAGGTAGTTCCAGCCCTCCGTGATCGGCAGCACGTTCGGCACGCCCTCCGGATGGTCGCCGAAGCGGACGGTGATCGTGCCGTCGTCGTTGCGGACGCCGGTGATGTCGTTGATCGTGTAGGCGTCGCGATCGTTCGGCTCGAAGAAGCCGTCCGCGTTGTACACCGAGATCGACCAGAAGCCGTCGACCGGCACCTCGCCGACCGTGAGCTCGTACCGGCCCACCGGCAGACGGGGGTCGACGCCGATGTAGCTCGCCTCGGATGACGGCAGCCCACCCCAGCCCGCCGCCGTGCCGATGAGGTGCCGCACCGGGTCGACCTCGTCCTCACTGCCGAACATGCGGTCGAAGCCTCGCAGGTTCCGCGCCAGCGCGAGCAGCGCCTGGCGGGTCTCGTCGAGGCTGACGGTGTCGTAGTCCGGCATCGCGAAGGGCGTGGACGACCCGCTGTGCAGCGCGATGCGGTCCTGCAGCGCCCCCACCGCCGCCACATCCGCCGGGTCCGCGGGGTCCACGAGGATGCGCACGGCCAGCACGACGTACGGCGTCCCGAACTGCGCCACCGTCAGCGTGTGCTCGCCCGCCTCGTGGAAGATCGCATCGACGTAGTGGTGCTCGTTGACGACCATCGCCGAGAGGTAGCGCTCGCCGTGCTCCGGGATGGTGAACGTCGCGCCCTCGCTGATGTCGAGGACCGCGAAGCTGTACAGGGTGTCCCGGTTCAGCCGGATCACGGTCTGCCGGTCGATCGCGGCCGGAGCCCTGTTGTGCAGGAACCGATCCACACCCCCGGCCTCCTTCTGGAGGTCGCGCATCATGCGGTGGGTCTCGGCGAGGGCGAAGTTGTCGACGTTCACGAGGATGCTCATGACGGCATCCTGGCAGGCTGGACCGCTCGGCGGCTAGGACGAAGGAAGAGCGTCGTCTCCCCGCTCCCGACGCCGCTTCTCGATCTCCTCGCGGAGCCGCCACTCCTCGATCTCGCGGTCGAGGTCCGCGATCTGCTGCTCGGTGGAGCGGACGTCGACCGGCGGCGCGGGGCGTGCGACCGTGGTCGTCGGGGCGGTCGGGCGCTCGGCGCGTCGCATCCGCGGGAGCGGGACCCCTGCCTCCCCGTACTCGCGGCCGATCGCGAACCACAGCGCGCTGCCGATCAGCGGCAGGAGGATCACGATGATGATCCAGACCATCTTCGGCAGGTACTTCACCTGGGAGTCGTCGCGCGTGATGATGTCGATCAGCGCACCGATCATCAGCGCGATGACCAGAAGCGAGAACAGGAACGGCATGGGTTCAGGGTAGACGACGCACGGGCCGGAGCCGAGGGTTCACGGCAGCAGGTGTCCGGCGGCGCGGAAGAGCTCGTACCACTCGGCCCGGGTGAGCACGACGTCCACCCCGGCCGCCGCCTCCTGCACGCGGTGCGGGGTCGTGGTGCCGAGCACGACCTGCATCCCGGCGGGGTGCCGCGTGATCCAGGCGGTGGCGATCGCGGTCGGTGTCACTCCATGGATTCCGGCCAGACGCTCGATCACCGCGTTGAGCTCGGGGTAGTCCGGGTGTCCGAGGAAGACGCCGCCGCCGAAACCGCTCTGGTAGGGCGACCAGGCCTGCACGGTGATGCCATGGATCCGGCAGTAGTCCACGATGCCGCCGCCGTCGCGCCCGATGCTCTGATCGTGCCCGGCCATGTTCGCGGCCACCGGCTGCGCGATGATCGGCGCGTGCGTGAGGGACAGCTGCAGCTGGTTCGCGACCAGGGGCTGCCGCACTGCGGTCTTCAGCAGCTCGATCTGCGAGGGCGTGTGATTCGACACCCCGAACGCCCGGACCTTGCCCGAGGACTCGAGGTGGTCGAAGGCGCGGGCCACCTCGTCCGGCTCGACCAGAGCGTCCGGCCGGTGCAGCAGGAGCACATCGATGCGGTCGGTGCGCAGAGCCGCGAGCGAGCCCTCCACCTGCCCGACGATGTGGTCGTAGGAGAAATCGAACATGCCCTGCGCCGGCACGATGCCGCACTTGGTCTGCAGCACGATCTCGTCGCGCTCCGCGCCGCCGAGCCGGAGAGCGTCCGCGAAGCGCGCCTCGCAGTGGTGCATCTGGCCGCCGTAGATGTCCGCGTGGTCGAAGAAGTCGATCCCGGCGTCGCGTGCGGTCGTGTACAGCGCGCGGATCTGCTCGTCGTCGAGGCTGTCGATGCGCATCATCCCGGCGACCAGGGCCGGAGCGGTCGTCGATCCGAAGGGAACGGTCTTCATGCGCCCACGCTACTTCATCGCGTCACGCCCGGCCGAGGCCCGAGCGGGCACCGCCTCAGGGCGCGCACGGAAGCAGGCGCGTGACGGGGACGCCGAGGACCATCGCGATCCCCGCGACATCCTCCATCGTGAAATCCGCACGCTCCTCGAGGAGGTCTGCCAGGGCGGGAGGTGCGATCCCGGCCTGCTCCGCGAGCTCCATGAACGACACTCCGGCGTGCAATCGCGCCGCCTCTACCGCCGATGCCATCAGATGACGCAATTCTGTCCCCATGCGCCTACGGTACCGCCACGCACGGACACCCACGCTCCCAGAACCCACCAATATGACGGCATCCTGCTGTCGGCGCGCTGCTAAGGTGAGCCGAATGAAGACACCAGCCGAGCAGTTCAACGAGGCGATCGGTCGTCAGATGCGGGCGGAGATCGCGGCGGCACGCAGCAGCATCGCCGCCATGGCGCGCGACGTGGGCATCGCCCGGAGCGCGCTCGACAATTACGTGACGGGCAAGCGCGCCATTCCCGTCCCCGTGGTCTACGCGGTATGCGCCACGCTCGGGGTCGAGCCGCACGTCCTTGTCGCCCGGGCCGAGGAGCGCCTGGCCGCCGACGGCATGTCGGCGATCATCACCCCCTTCCGGCGCCGCACCGATGTCGCCACCCCGCGCGACAATACCCGCGAGGTCGCCTTCGAATCCGGATCCACCCGCGAGACGGACACCGACGACCTCTACGAGTAGACGACACCGACCGGACGGAGGCCCATGCAGCAGCTTCTCCGCCTGGCCGACGAGCTCGGTCTCCGTGTGATCGAACGCACAGGTCCCACCCCCGGGGGCTTCCAACCCGTCACCCGGACCATCCGGCTCGCCCCGGGGATGAGCAGGCGTACCGCCCGCAGCGTGCTCGCCCACGAGCTCGGCCACGCCCACCTCGGCCATCAGCCCACATGGCAAGCCGCCTTTCGCGCGCGACAGGAGCGGCAGGCCGATGAGTGGGCCGCGCGATGTCTGATCACGCCGGCGGCGTACGCAGCGGCGGAGCAGCTCCGCGGCACCCACCTGGCCAGCCTGGCGTTCGAACTCGACGTGACGATCGAGATCGTCCTCGCGTTCCAGCGCGTGCTCCTCCGGAAGCACGCGTCCGTCTCCGCCGCCTAATGATCGGGGTCGGCGGGCGACGCTGGTTGAATGACCTCATGGTCTTCCTCGTCACCCCCGCCCCCGTCACTCTCACCGGCGAGCTCGTCGAGCTCCGCCCTCTCGACCGGTCGCACGTCGACGGACTCGTCGAAGCGGTCACCGAGGGCGACCTGTGGAGGACGGCCTGGTACACCTCGGTTCCAGCGCCCGACGGAGTCGCGGCTGAGGTCGACCGCCGCCTGGGCCTCGTCACCACCGGCGAGATGGTGCCCTTCACGGCCTTCGACACCGCCGGCCGTGTGCTGGGCCTCACGTCGTACTACGACATCGTCGCCGACGTCCCCCGGCTGCACATCGGATACACCTGGAACCGCCCGTCCGCGCACGGCACGGGCACCAATGCGGAGTCGAAGCTGCTGCTCCTCCGCCACGCCTTCGAGACGCTGGGGGTGTTCCGGGTCGGTCTGACGACCCAGTGGGTGAACTTCCAGTCCCGCGCGGCGATCGAACGGCTGGGAGCGAAGCAGGACGGTGTGATGCGGGCCATGAGCCGCTACCGCAACGGCGCACTCCGCGACAGCGTGGAGTACTCCATCATCGAGCCGGAATGGCCCGCGGTGCAGGCGAACCTCGAAGCGAGGCTCGCCCGGCGACGGTGAGCGCGGGGCGCCGCCCCGCGCTGGTCACTCGGTCGGGCTGCCGGTCCAGTTCTTGGAGCGACGTGTGGCGGAACCGCGCTGACGCATCGCGAACCCGAGGGCCAGCGAGACGAGCAGGATGCCGCCGACGAACGTGAGCGCGGCGAGCGTGTCCGGCATCTCGTGGGCGATCCCCAGCAGCCAGAAGCCTCCGAGGAACATGATCATGAAGAAGAGGAAGCTGAGGATCACGGGATCTCCTGTCGTCGGTGCTCTACCAGGATAGCCCGGACCCGGAAAGGCCCTGTGCCGCCGCCCGGATGTCTGGTGGGGTCGGAGCATGGACACCTCCCTCACCGCCCTCGCGATCTCCTGCACCCTCAAGCCCTCCCCCGCATCGTCGAGCTCCGATCTGCTCGCGCGTCAGCTCCTCGATGCCCTCGCCGAGCACGGGGTGACGGGCGACCTCGTCCGTGCCGTCGACCTCGACATCCGCCCCGGCGTCGAGAAGGACATGGGCGACGGCGACCAGTGGCCGACCCTGCGTCAGCGCGTCCTCGACGCTGACATCCTCGTGTTCGTCACGCCGACGTGGATGGGACAGCACTCCAGCGTCGCCCAGCGCGTGCTGGAGCGTCTCGACGCCGAGCTCAGCGAGACCGACGAGCAGGGCCGCCCGATCCTGTTCGACAAGGTCGCCATCGCCGGTGTGCTCGGTAACGAGGACGGCGCGCACCACATCTCCGCGATCCTCTTCCAGGCGCTGAACGACATCGGCTACACGATCCCCGCGCAGACCTCGGTGTACTGGAACGGCGAGGCCATGCAGACCGTGGACTACAAGGACCTCGACGAGACCCCGGAGGCCGTGAGCTCCGCGATCACGACAGCATCCCGGAACGCGGCGCACCTCGCGCGGCAGCTTGCCGCGCAGGCATACCCCGCCGAGTAGCGGAGCCGCTCAGTCGGCCGGGCCGTCGATGACCTCGTCGACGAGGCTGATGCCTCCGGACGAGCTCGCCTCGACCATGAGGGCCTGGACCCACTTCACGTTCAGCTCCGGCGTCTCCGGCTCCGAGAAGGTGAAGCGCAGCGGAATCGACGGATGCAGCCAGATCGTGGAGCGCCCGGGGACGTCGCCATCGGGGTGCTTCCAGGACAGCGTGAAGCTCTCGTTCCGGCGGAGCTTGGTCGCGATCGCGACCTTCAGATGGGCCAGGGCGCGGTCCTCGATCTGGATCTCGCTGCCGGAGCCGTACTGCATGGTTCCCATCCCCCGACTCTACGGGTGGACACGGCGCCGACGCGAGCAGCGACACTCTCGCGCGTCTTCGGCGCGCCGGTACGGACGGGGTGTCGGCATCGCTCTCGGAGAGCGGCACCGAGGCGTCAGCGGTGCAGACCCGCGCTCACCGCGACGGTCATCCGGCGGCCCGACGCTGGAGAAGCTGGCGGACGTGCGCCTCGATCTCGGCGTCGTCGACGAAGCCCATGCGCGCGTACGGGGATTCCGCTGCTGCCGCCGGCGCTGCCGGGAGACTGACGGGCGCTGCCGGCGCCATCTCCTCGGCGCGGGCACGGAGCGCGGCGACCCGAGCGGCCTTGCGGCGCTCCTCCTGCGCATCGATCTCGGCGCGAGCCGCCTGGGCGCGCGATCCCGCGACCGACACCATCGGCTCTGGCAGCGGGCGCGGGGTCCAGGTGGCGGGGCCCTGGTCGTGCAGTGCCGGGGCCACTCTCTCCTCGACGGCCTCGACGACCGCGGGCTGCGGACGACGGGCAGCGCGTACCGCGACCGCAGCCATCCGCTGCAGGACGATGGTGGCGATGAGGGCTGCCACCCCACCGCTCCAGAGGAGCACCGCTCCCCCGGTGGCCAGGAGCTGCCAGACGCCGAGCCCGACGGCGGCGAGGCCGAGGACGAGCGCGACAGTCGCCGACAGCCGCACCCGTCGGCGGGCGCGGGCCCGACGGATCACGGGATCGGCGCGGGTGGCGGCGAGCTCCTGGCGGAGCGCCTCGAGCTCTGCGGCCTCTCTCTCGGCCTGCAGCCGCTTCGCGAGCTTCTGCTGGGCGACGACGGTGCGGGCGTTGAGCTCCATGTGCACCTCGCTGGGCGTCTCACTCGTCTCGGCGAGGATCCGCAGCGCCTGGTTCAGCCGTACGGCGTTCCGCTCGGCCGCGTTGTACTGGAAGCGACCGCGCCACGAGGGCAGCAGGTACAGCATCCACAGGAGCACGGCGACGAGCACGATCACTCCCCCGCTCAGCACCGGCCCGTCCATAGGTCAACGGTAACGGCGGCAGACCGGCCGCGCCGTGCAGTCGGGGCGCGTGTCGCGGCGTGTCCTTCCGCAACGGGCGATGTCAGAGGCTGATGCGGTCCGCCGGCGGGATCGTCGCCGCGTGCGGCGGCACCTGTCCGTGGATCCACCGGGCGAGGACGCCCTGGGGAACCTCCTCCTGCGTGAGGGCGAAGGCGTAGTGGTCGCGCCAGTCCCCGTCGATGTGGATGTACCGACGGCGCAGCCCCTCGTACCGGAAGCCGAGTTTCTGGACCACCCGGAGACTCGCGGCGTTCTCGGGCCGGATGCAGATCTCCATCCGGTGCAGCCCGTACTCGGTGAAGCAGGCATCGGTCGCGAGCGCGACCGCGGTCGGGGTGATCCCCCGACCCGCGAAGCGCTCACTCACCCAGTAGCCGATCGTCGCCGAGCACAGCGAGCCCCGGGCGACACCCCAGACGTTCAGCTGTCCGGCGACCTCACCGTCGTACTCCATGACGAACGGGTAGCCTCCGCCGTCCCGATACTGCTGGAGCAACCGACGGATGCTGACCCGCATGTCGAAGGAGACCGCCCCGTGCGGGATCGTCGCCTCCCACGGCTGCAGCCACGCGCGGTTCGCGAGCAGCTCCTGCTGCAGAGGCCGCGCGTCCTTCGTCCGGATCAGACGCAGCTCGACCGGTCCGTGCCGCATCCCCGTCGACAGCTCCACGCCGCACCTCCGACGACCGCGAGGCGCCTAGAGGCGCTCCGCGAAGTCCTTGAGCCAGGGGCGCAGCTCCGCGCCCAGGTCGTCGCGGTCGGTCGCGAGCTGCACGATCGCCTTGATGTAGTCCACGCGGTCGCCGGTGTCGTAGCGGCGACCCCCGAAGACGACGCCGACCACGCCCGGTCCGCCGTCCGCCGTCGCGAGCTCCTGCAGGGCGTCGGTGAGCTGGATCTCTCCGCCCTTGCCTGGTTCGGTGCGCTCGAGGATCTCGAAGACCGACGCAGGGAGCACGTAGCGTCCGATGATCGCGAGGTTGGACGGGGCGTCCTCCTTCGCGGGCTTCTCGACGAGACCCGTGACGCGCACGGCGTCGGATCCCTCGATCGCCTCGACGGCGGCGGCGCCGTACATGTGGATGCTGTCCGGGTCGACCTCCATGAGGGCGATGACGGCGGCGCCCGTGCGCTCGTGCTCCGCGATCATCTCCGTGAGCAGCGGGTCGCGCTCGTCGATGAGGTCGTCGCCGAGCAGCACCGCGAACGAGCTGTCGCCGACGTGCGTCCTGGCGCGGAGCACGGCGTGCCCGAGACCCTTGGGCTCGCCCTGGCGGACGAAGTGGATGTCGGCGAGGTCGCTCGACTTCATCACGCGCTCCAGCCGACCGGTGTCGCCCTTCTCCATGAGCTTCACCTCGAGCTCCGGCACGGAGTCGAAGTGGTTGGAGATCGCGTTCTTGTTGCGTCCGATGATCACGAGGATGTCCTCGATCCCGGCGTTCGCCGCCTCCTCGACGACGTACTGGATCGCCGGCTTGTCGACGACGGGGAGCATCTCCTTCGGCATCGCCTTCGTCGCGGGCAGGAATCGTGTCCCCAGTCCGGCGGCGGGAATGACAGCCTTGATCTTCTCGTGAGCCATTCCCACAGCCTACCGGTGGGGGCCGCCCTAGACTCGGACCATGGCTAACGACGTCGAGCACGCCAAGCGAGCCCTCCGCGCGGAGTTGCGGGAGCGGCGTCAGCTGCTGTCCGATCCCCAGCGCGAAGCCGCCGCCGCAGCGATCGGCGAACGGCTCGACGCCCTCGTCGACGAGCTCGGCGCCCGCTCCGTCTCCTGCTTCCTCTCCACCACCACGGAGCCGGGCACCAGGGAGTTCGTCACCCGCGCGGTCCGCCGCGGGATCCGGGTCCTCCTCCCCGTCACTCGCTCCGACGGACTGCTCGACTGGGCGGTCGCCGACGACACCGACGAGATCGCGGAAGGCCTGTACGGGCTGCCGGAGCCCACCGGCGAAGTGCTGGGGCCGATCGCGGTGAACGACGTCGACCTCATGATCGTCCCCGCCGCCGCCGTCGACCGCTCGGGGATGCGCATGGGCTGGGGCCGCGGCTACTTCGACAAGACCATCGGCTCCATGGAGAAATGCCCTCCGGTGTACGCGGTGATCTATGATTCCGAGGTACTCGACGAACTGCCGCGCGAGGTGCACGATCAGCCGGTCGACGGCATCGTGACCCCGTCGCAGACGCTGCATCTGTCGCCTCGGCGACGCTGACCCGCAAGGACCGCCATGCCCACCTACGCCTATGCCTGCACCGCGTGCGGGCACCAGTTCGACGCCGTCCAGAGCTTCTCCGACGACGCGCTCACGGTCTGCCCCGAATGCGGCGGCGCACTGCGCAAGCAGTACGGCTCGATCGGCGTGACCTTCAACGGCTCCGGCTTCTATCGCACGGACTCGCGCGCCAAATCCGGGGGTTCGAAGGATGCTTCGGCATCATCGAAGTCGGATTCGACGACGAGCGCCAAACCGGCTGCTGCGTCGACTCCCGCCTCGAACTGAGGCCCAGTCGACTTGGGGGTATCCATGCTCAAAGGATTCAAGGACTTCCTGCTCCGCGGGAACGTCATCGATCTGGCCGTCGCGGTCGTCATCGGCACCGCCTTCACGGCCGTCGTGACGGCCGTGGTGAACAGCGTCATCAACCCGCTCATCGCGCTCTTCCTCAAGGCCGATGCAGCCGGCAAGTTCGGCATCCAGATCACGAACATCTACGGCGAGAAGGTCACCTTCCCGATCGGCGACCTCATCTCGGCGATCATCAGCTTCCTCGCCGTCGCGGTCGTGGTCTACTTCGTCTTCGTCCTGCCGATGAACACGTTCAAGGCCCACGTCGAGGCACGCAAGGGCACGCCGGCCGAGGAGCCGGAGGAGGAGCCGGCCGCCGCGACCGAGGCGGAGCTGCTCGTCGAGATCCGTGATCTGCTCAAGACGCAGCAGGGACCGCGCGGCGTCTGACCACACCGCCCTCACGACCCACGGCTCTCCTCGGAGGGCCGTGGGTCTTCCACTTTCCGGGGGCCGCGTCAGTAGTGCGGGGGCACGTCGCGGAGGAGCTGGTCGTCGTTGGGACCCTTGCGGTCGCCCGGGGCGGACCGCCGCGGCGCCTGGCCCTCCGGGACCTCCGGCGCCGGGTCGCTGCCCTCGACCGGCGTCAGGCGCGCCCGCCGGGAGCCCGGCACCCGGACGACCCGCTGACGCGGCTCGTCCCGGCCGTCAGTCATTCCGGTGGTCGCCGAGGTCGAGCGGCTGCGTGTCGTTCTCCGCGCGGGGGGCCGTCTCCGAGATGCCGAGCACCGTCGCGATCCGGGACGCCACAGTGCGCGGGTCGCTGTAGAGGTCGAACGCGTGCACGCGGACGTAGTGCCAGCCGAGGCGGCGGAGCACGTGAGGGCGCAGCCGGAGCGTCTCGCGCAGGGACTCCCCCCGGGACTCCGGATCGGACTCGATCACGACGGCCTTGCCGTTGTGCTGCGCCACGAGCGGCAGGAGTCCCCGGTAGTCGACGTCGACGGACGCCCCGAGACGCCGGAGCTCCCTGGCCAGTGCGAGCGTGAGCGGGTCGGCCAGATCCTCCAGGCGCGCGTCGCGGGCACGCGCCGCGAGACCGCCGAGGATCGACATGAGCGTCGCCGCGCCGTGCTCGAGACGGCCGTCGTCGAAGGCCGAGGGGCGGATGGAGGACACGATCACCATCGAGCGCCGCGCCCGGGTCATCCCGACCGTCAGCAGCCGCTCGCCGTCCGGCGTCGACAGATCGCCGAAGTCGCTGAGGACCCGGCCGTGCTTGGTCAGCCCGAAGCCGAGGGAGAAGATGACGCGGTCGCGGCTCTCCGCGACGGACTCCTCGAGCGTGAGCACGGCGAACGGCTCCGCGGTGTCGCGGGCGACGAAGTCGGCGACGTCCGAGCGGCCGGCGAAGGCGGCGGTCACGGCGGCGCGCACACGCTCCGCGTGACGGGTGCTGGCGGTGACCACCATGAGCGACTCCGTCGGGCGGTGCACCGCGTGCTCGACGACGAGGGTGACGACGCGGGCGACCTCGGCGTCCGGGCTCTCGACGGCGCCGGAGACGGGGTCGGGCGTCCCGGTGCCCCCTTCGACGTAGTCGACGGTGAGGCTGCCACGGCCCAGGTACGAACCGGCCCACGGAAGGGAGACGATCTCGCCGCCGTAGAACGCATCGTTGATGAGCTCCGCAAGATCCTCGCCACCGGCGCGGTAGCTCCGGGTCAGCGTCATCACGGGGAACAGCTCGGACAGGCGCTCGAAGACGGAGACCTCGTCGAACGGGACCTCCTCCTCCCAGTCCTCCGCGGGGTCGACCGCGATGCGGAAGGGAGAGGGTCGCTGGGTGACCGGGTCGCCGAACGCGACGACCTGGCGGGCACGGCGGATCGCCGGGGCCGCCTCGGCGAGATTGATGGCCGCCGCGTCGACGAGGAGCACGGTGTCGAACTCCACCGCGTCCGGGATCTCCGGGACGAGGTAGGGCGACGAGATCCAGACCGGAGCCAGGACGTCGACGAGGGTCGGTGCGGCGCTGACGACCTCGGCCGCCGTGGTCGCGGACTGGGTCAGGGCGCGGCGCAGGTTCTGCGACTGCTCGGGCTCGTCGACGATCGCGATGCGCCACTGGTTCGCGAGCTGCCAGGCGAGCAGCGGTCCGGCCATGGCCGCGTGCGCCTCGTCCACCAGCCGGAAGTCGCGCTCGAGGCGGTCGACCACGGCCGTGTTCGCTCCGAGCAGCGCGCGGTTGTCCTGCAGGGCGCGCTCGAGGAGGGACTGCCACCAGGCGAACTCGAGCTCGTCCCCCACCCGCGCTTCGGAGACGTGGCGCACCGAGAGCTCGGTCAGCAGCGGTTCCAGGCCGAGGAGGGCGAGCTTGTCGCGCAGCTGCGCGCGCTCGACGAGGTTCTCGAAGACGTCGGACTTCGCGGCGAGACCCGCGAGCATGCGCACGAGTCGCGCGACCGGCAGCGAGGACAGCGGTTCGCGGCGCCCGAGTGCCGCGTCCAGCTCGGCCAGCTCGGCCTCCACCCGCTGCCAGGCGGCGAACACGTCGGCGAGACCGAGCGGGATCTCCGGGGCGACGCCCACGTCGACGTAGCGCTGCCACTGGGTGCGCTGGGTCTGGATGCGCAGCAGCGCCTCGTGCATCTCCGTCACGTGCACGCCGGGGCGGACGTACTCCTTGGCGAGCCGGCGGAGCCGACGGCGGTTGGCCCCGGACATGCCGGGCGCGTCCCTTCGCGAGCCGTGCGCCTGGATGAGCTCGCCGAGCGGACGCTCGAACACCGTCGGGCTGAACCGATCCAGGGTGTCGCGGATGCCCTGCAGCAGCTCGAGGTAATCACCGAGCTCGTCGATCGTGGAGAACGGCCGCATGTGGGTCTGCGCGATCAGTTCGTAGCCGCGCTCCAGCAGGGCCGGCACGCTGACGGCGTGCAGGCGCCCGGCGAGTTCATGGGCGGCGCGGGCGGCCTCGGTGCTGCCGAAGGTCACGCCGTACCAGGGCGAGTCGTTCGGGCCGACGCGGAACTCGCCGAGCCGCGCGGCGTGCGCCAGGGCGGCGGCCGCGTCGCTGCGGTCCTTCGCGAGCCTCCGCAGGGAGTCCACGCTCAGTCGGGCTGTGGTCGACGGCGGGACCGGCAGCGACGCGAGGCGGGTGAGGTGCCGAGTCGCGTCCAGGACGGAGGCGTCGAGGCCGGGGATCGGGACGGTCAGCGCATCGCGGTAGTCGCGCAGTACCGTGCGCAGCCGCACGAGCGCGTCGTCGACCTCGCTCACCTTGGGCGCGGTGGCCTTCTCGTTCCTGCCGATCGCACGGACGAGGTCGCGGCGCAGGCTCGCCGGGGACACCGCGAGGCTGTCGAGGCCGATGCCGGCGAGGCGGTGGCGCACCCCGTCGAGCGTCGACCGGCGGGCCGAGACGACGAGCACCTTCTTGCCTGCGCGGACGAGCTCGCCCAGCGCGTTGATGACGGTCTGGGTGCCGCCGGTGCCCGGCAGCGTCGCCACGGTGAGGGAGTGACCGGCGGTGATGCGGGCCAGCACCGCCTCCTGCTCGGCATCCGCGTCGAGGAGCAGCGTGTCCGAGGCGGGCGCGCGGTCGTCCGGGCCGACGTGGTGCGGGACGGCGCGCGGTGCCGTGACCTGCTCGCGATCGCCGACGTGGCCGCCGAGCGCGTTGAGGACCGGGTGGTCGAAGGTGCCGCCGTCCTGAGCCATGGCACCCGCGACGTCGGCGAAGGTGGAGACGACGAGTCGCGGCTCGACGGAGAACGTCTCGATGGATTGGGTCAGTGCGCGCAGGCTGTCGATCACGGGCTGGGGCTTGAAGATGCCGCCGTCGTAGGCGAGCGCGGCGAGGGCCGCGGCGTCGAGGGCCAGACCGAAGTGCTCGCGGGCGACGCGGACGAGCTCCGGATTCACCTCGAACGCCCCCTGCAGCTTGAGCTCGAAGTCGGTGTGGTGGCGACGGATCGCGAGCGGGCGCAGCAGGACGGGCGCGGCGAACGTCGCCCCGCCGATACGCCACCGGGCGACGCCGACGGCGAGGTGCACCGCCTCGATGCCGCGCACCGTGCGCAGCTCGGTGTTCTTGGCCGTGATCCGCTCGGCGGCCAGTCGCGCGGTGCGCAGGCCCACCTCGTCGCGGAAGAGGTTGGACAGGAGCGTCGACTTGCCGGTGATGAACTGCGGAAGGCTGCCAGGGTGCGCCTTGGAGATGTCGATCCCGGATTCCGGCCCGTCGCGGAAGCTGCTCAGCGGGGAAGGACCGCCGAGATCGGCGGCTTCGGCCCGCAGGCGCGTGCGCTCGGCCTCGGCGGCGTGCGCGATGCCGACTCCGGTGGACGAGTCGTGCAGGTCACCGAGGGACACAGCGCTGTCCACCGCTGTGTTGTTCGCAGACCTGCTTTCCCGTCGCCACACACTCACACCCTAGGCGCGACACCGCCGGAGATCGGTATCCACGGCGGGTTTCCGGTGAAAAACAGCCGGTACGACGCCCGCTCGGACTGCTCCTCCCCGCGCGGTCGGGCGCTCACGTTGTCCACGGAACGCGCGACCGGGCCGGCGACCGGTTCTCTCGTGTCGAGCGGGCCGGTCAGGATGGGGACATGACTTTCCGCTACGACTTCGCTCCGACGCCCTTCGGCGACGCCCTCGCGGTCTTCTCCGACGAGGGCATCGTGCGCTTCGATCTCTCCGAGTCCGCAGACCCGCAGGTGCCGTGGCTGCTCGAGAGCGTGTCGCGGCAGCTCGGTGCGGTCCCGGAGCCCGAGCCTGGCGCCGCCGACGACCTCGTCCCGCTCCTCGACGCGTACTTCGACGGCGAGCCCGTCCGCTTCGACGAGCACATCCGTCTCGACTGGCGCCTCGTGGACGGTTTCCACCGGACGGCGCTGCACACCGTGAGCGACATCCCCTGGGGCCAGACCCTGAGCTACGGGGAGGTCGCCGTGCTCGCCGGGCATCCGGGAGCGGCCCGCGCCGTCGGGACGGCGTGCCGCCTCACGCCGTTCTCGATCATCGTGCCCGTGCACCGGGTCGTGCGATCCGACGGCTCGCCGGGGCACTATGGCGGCCATCCGGAGCGGAAGCGCTTCCTGCTGGACCTCGAGTCCCGGTGAGCCCGCTCCTGGGGCGCGGGCCCGGCGAGTAGGCCGCCGGGCCCGCACCCGAGGAGGGCGCGTCAGTGGTCGACGGCCTTCTCCGCACCGAAGCCGGTGAGCGAGCGCACCTCCATCTCGGCTGCCAGCTCGGGAGACTCGCGTCGGGTGCTGGTGACGGTTCCGAGCCAGCCGAGCGCGAACCCGAGCGGTATGGACACGATGCCCGGGTTGTTCAACGGCCAGATGGCGATGTCGATCCCGGGGATCATCGACGTCGGCGTGCCGGAGAACACGGGCGACAGGATGATGAGGATGATCGCCGAGCCGAGCCCTCCGTACATGCTCCACACCGCTCCCCGCGTCGTGAACCGGCGCCAGAACAGGGAATAGAGGATCGTCGGCAGGTTGGCGGAGGCCGCCACCGCGAAAGCGAGAGCCACGAGGAAGGCGATGTTCTGCCCCTGCGCACCGATGCCGCCGACGATCGCGAGGATGCCGATGACGATGACCGTCCGGCGAGCGACCCGCACCTCGCCGTTGGGGTCGGCCTCGACCGGCTTGCCCTCCGCGTCTTTCCGTCCCTTCTGGATGACGTTCGCATAGATGTCGTGGGCGAACGACGCCGCCGCCGTGATGGTGAGTCCGGCGACGACCGCCAGGATCGTGGCGAACGCCACCGCGGAGATGAACCCGAGGAGCACGGGACCGCCGAGTTTCAACGCCAGCAGCGGCGCAGCCGAGTTCACTCCCCCGGGTGCCGCGGCGATCACATCGGCGCCGACGAGCGCACCGGCTCCGTAACCGAGCACCAGCGTGAGCAGGTAGAACCCGCCGATCAGCCAGATCGCCCACACCACCGAACGCCGCGCCTCCTTGGCGGTCGGCACGGTGTAGAAGCGCATGAGCACGTGCGGCAGCCCCGCGGTGCCGAGCACCAGCGCCATGCCCAAGGACAGGAAGTCCCACGGGTTGGCGCCGTACTGCAGGCCCGGCGCCAGCACCGCCTCGCCCTTGTCGGAGTTGGCCACGGCAGCCTCCAACAGGGTGTTCAGGCTGAAGCCGTTGATCGCGAGGACCCAGATCGTCATCGCCAGTGCACCGCCGATGAGGAGGACCGCCTTGACGATCTGCACCCAGGTGGTGCCCTTCATCCCGCCGATCAGCACGTAGACGATCATGAGGATGCCGACGACGGCGATGACGACCGACTGCCCGACACGCCCGTCGATCCCGAGCAGCAGGGACACGAGGCCGCCCGCCCCCGCCATCTGCGCGAGGAGGTAGAAGAAGCAGACAGCGAGCGTGGTGATCGCCGCCGCCATGCGCACCGGGCGCTGCTTCAAGCGGAACGAGAGCACGTCCGCCATCGTGAACTTGCCCGTGTTGCGCATGAGCTCTGCCACGAGCAGCAGCGCGACCAGCCAGGCGACGAGGAATCCGATCGAGTAGAGGAATCCGTCGTACCCGTTGATCGCGATGGCACCGCAGATGCCGAGGAACGATGCCGCGGACAGGTAGTCGCCCGCGATCGCGAAACCGTTCTGGGGTCCCGTGAAGGAGCGCCCGGCCGCGTAGTAGTCGGCGGCCGTCTTGTTGTTCCGACTGGCGCGGATGACGATGAACAACGTCACCGCGACGAAGGCCAGGAAGATCGAGATGTTGAACACCGGGTTGATGTCGAGTGCGACATCCTCGGCGGCCGTACGGATGATGATCATGCGTCCGCCTGCGCCTTCTCGAGTTCTTCACGGATCTCCGACGCCAGCGGATCGAGCTTCCTATTCGCGAATGCGACATACGCCATCGTGATGGCGAATGTCGTCACGAACTGACCGAGCCCGAAGAGCAGCCCGACGGTGATATCGCCCCAGACGCGCTGGGCCATGAAATCGCGGGCGAATGCCGCCAGCAGTACGTAGACGAAATACCACACGAGGAAGAACGCGGCGAGGGGGAAGATGAAGGACCGCTGCGTCCGTTTCAACCGCAGGAATCGAGGGGATTGCTCGACGGCGACGTAATCGATCGCACCGTTCTGAGGGGTCGGAATTGGTTCGCTCATGGGGCCTCCTTGCCACATGTCCGCTGCACGCGCGGCCGTCGCCGCCCGAGTGGTAGGGTCGACGCTACGAAACGGGGAACGGTGCCGTCACCCCCGAAAGTAGGTATTCGTGAGCTCTCCGATCACCGTCGAATCCGAGGCGGAGCTCGTCGCCAACGCGGTGCGCGAGCTGGCGCGGCGCACCCGCTTCCCCGTCGCGTTCGGCGGGCTGATCGACGAGGGCGTCGTGAGCGTCACGAGCATCGTCGGGGCCCGCACGCGTGCGCTCGACGGGCTCCGCGTGCGCCCCGAGCGCGGCCTCGGCGGCCGGGCGATGATGGAGCTGCGTCCGCGGATGACGAGCGACTACGGGTCGTCCCGCCAGATCACCCACGACTACGACGTCTTCGTGCTCGGCGAGGGCCTGCGGACGCTGCTCGCCCTGCCGATCGTCGTCCAGGGCCGCCCCCGCGGCGTGCTCTATGCCGGGGCCTGGGCCGAGGAGAGGATCGGCGGCGTGACGACGGCCCCGGCCATGCAGGTCGCGCAGTCCGTCGCCGATGAGCTGCGTATCCGGGACGAGGTGCAGCGCCGCCTCCGCGCTGCATCGCCCGCCGCGGTCGCGCCGGCACAGCGCGAGGAGCTGCGCGAGAGCTTCGCCGAGCTCCGCAGCATCGCCGCCACGGTCGACGACGCCGACATCCGCGCACGACTGGCGCAGGTCGAGCACCGACTGCTGACCCTCGCCGGAGACGACCTCCCGACCACGACCGGGCCGGTCCCCGTCATCCACCTCTCCCCGCGCGAGACGGATGTGCTCGCGTGCGCCGCCCTCGGATCGACGAATGCGGAGATCGCCGCCCACCTCGGTCTGCGCGAAGGCACTGTCAAGGCCTATCTCGGAACCGCGATGTCGAAATTGGATGCGTCGACGCGGCACGCCGCCGTGGCCAAAGCGCGTCGAGCGGGCCTGCTCCCCTGAATCGGTATTGTCGGCGGACGCGTCACACGACGCCATGAACGAGCGACGTTTGTTGTGGGCATTCCCGCCGCCGCGATAAAGTCGCTGGCATGGCGAGAAGAATTGTGCACCAGCTGGTCGACGATATCGACGGCACCGTCCTGGAGGTCGGAGAAGGCGAGACCGTGCATTTCTCGCTGAACGGCACCTCCTACGAGATCGATCTGAATTCCGCGCACGCCGAGGAATTGCGCCAGGCACTCGAGCCATACATCACGGCAGGGCGTCGGGCGGGATCCGGTGCGTCCACCGGCGGAGGGCGCTCCTCGTCCTCCTCATCGCGGAAGCGGCCCTCACGCAACCCCGAGGTCGCGGCGATCCGCGCCTGGGCGAAGGAGAACGGCTACACGCTCTCGGAGCGGGGACGAGTTCCGGCCCCCATCCTGGACGCCTACCGCGCCGCTCATTGATCCGGTCCCGCCCCACCTCACGGTCGGGCGGGATCTTCGTGTGCGCCCTGCGTGGCCCACGGCTCGTCACGCAGGGTGATCTCCTCCGTCATGTCCTGGAGGAACCGGATCACCACATCGCGCTCCGCCGCCGACAACCGCGCGGCCGCGTAGAAGCGCTTGGCCTGCTGCCGCCCGACCGTCTCCATCGCGGCGTGCCTGGTCTCCGGAGTGATCGTGATCGCGAGAGCTCGTCGGTCGGTGGGATGCGGCGAGCGCCGGATGTGCCCGCCCTTCTCCAGCCGATCGAGCAGCTTCGTCGTCGCCGCGGTCGAGACTCCGAGGTGATGGGCGATCCCGCTGGGTGTCGCCACCAGCGACCGATTCGCGCACACGATCAGATAGTGCAGCGCCCGCATGTCGGTCTCGTTCAGCTGCATGTACCGGCGCGACGCCTGCGACAGCCGCTGCTCGGCGTCGCGCAATCCGCCGAGCGCCTCCATGACGCGAGCGATCTGCCGCAGATCCTCCGGCGCGACGCCGGAGCGGTCGATGAGCGTGCTGCGCGGATCGCTGGCCTCGACGTCGTAGATCGCGCCATGGGTCAGGTCGTCCGGCCCCGCGGTCGCCGGCGCCTCGGCGACCGGGGTGGTGCGGGGCTCGGAGTGCATGCGATCATGTTACACACCAACAGCTTCATGCTAAGTTGATATTTCGCCAGGTTAGCTAAACGACGAGAGGGCGCCATGGACAACGTCACACTCCTCGCCGAAGACGGGACTGCCGTCGGCATCCTGCCCAAGAGCGAAGTCCACACGACCGACACGCCCCTCCACCTCGCCTTCTCCTGCTACGTGCAGGATCGTGAGGGACGCCTGCTCGTCACCCGTCGCGCCCTCGGCAAGAGCACGTGGCCCGGCGTCTGGACCAACAGCTTCTGCGGGCACCCGCAGCCCGGCGAGGACATGACCGACGCGGTGCGCCGGCGCGGCTCCGACGAACTGGGCATCCAGGTGACCGAGATCCGTCTCGCCCTCCCCGACTACCGCTACCGCGCCGTGGACGCGAGCGGCATCGTGGAGAACGAGATCTGCCCGGTGCACGTCGCCGTGATCGACGGGCAGCCCGCCGCGAATCCCGACGAGGTGGCGGAGTGGGAATGGGTCGACGTGGACGACCTGCTCGCCGCGGTCATCCGCACCCCCTTCGCCTTCAGCCCCTGGCTCGCGGAGCAGCTCCCGCTCCTCCGACGACACGGAGAGGTCTGAGCCATGGCCGTCACCGTGACAGAGGAAGACCTCGGCATCCGCATCGAGGCGGTGCTGCGACGACGGTTCGCCGAGCGCACGGTCGCCGCCGAGCACTACGGGGCGGAGTTCGCCGCGCTGTGGCACACCGCGTCCGAGCACGCCCTCGGCGGGAAGCTCCTGCGTCCGCGCATGCTCATGGACCTCCTGTCCGCACTCACCACGGCTCCCCTCACGGCGGAGGACACCGCCCGAGCGATCGACGTGGCCGCTCATGTCGAGCTCCTGCACTTCGCGTTCCTCCTGCACGACGACGTGATCGACGGCGACCTCACGCGCCGCCGCCGACCCAACCTCATCGGCTCCCTCGTCTCCCGTCGTCCCGATGCCGGAGCCGAGGCGGCGCTGCACTGGGGCCGGTCGAGCGCCATCCTCCTCGGAGACCTCCTCCTGTCCAGTGCCGTGCTCGGGTTCGCCCGCGCCGACATCCCCGCCGCGCGACGGGAGCGGCTCCTCGCCCTCCTCGAGACGACGGTGTTCGAGACCGTCGCCGGCGAGCACTCGGACGTGGCCCTCAGCGACGGCATCATCGCGGCTGACCTCCGCACCATCCTCGCCACGAGCGCGTCGAAGACGGCCGCCTATTCGTTCGTCCTCCCCCTCCGCGCGGCGGCCATCCTGTCGGGGGCGTCGACGGCAGCCGAGGAGCAGCTGACCGAGATCGGCGGCCACCTCGGCCTCGCCTACCAGCTGCAGGACGACCTGCTGTGCGTGTTCGGGGATCCGGAGACGCACGGCAAGGACCCCTATTCGGACCTCCGCGAGGGCAAGGAGACCGCGATCATCGCATACGCGCGGATGACCAGCCACTGGCCCAGCATCGAGCTGCGGTTCGGGGCCACCGACCTGAGCGTCGAGGACGCGGCGGAGATGCGCGACCGCCTCCGCGAATGCGGTGCGGAGGGCTTCGTCCGCGGTCTCGTGGAGGAGCAGCTCGCCGCCGTCTCGACGGTGCTCGCGGAAGCGGAGGAGGCGGGCACGCTCTCCGCCGACGCGGGACGCGTCGTCCTCGCGCTCGCCGACCGGATCGAGGGCCGCAGCCGATGACCGCGACCCCCGCCGAGCACCGCGACGACGCGGCGCTGCGCCGCTTCAGCCGCACCGCCGAGATCGCGACCTCCGACGTGATCCGCACCTACTCGACGTCGTTCGGCCTGGCCACTCGCCTCCTCGGGCGACGCCATCGTCAGCACGTCCGCAACATCTACGCCATGGTGCGCATCGCGGACGAGATCGTCGACGGAGTCGCCGCCGAGGCCGGGCTCGACGCGGGCGCCCAGGCCGCCGCCCTGGACTCGTACATCGCGGAGACCCATCGGTCGATGCGGACCGGCTACAGCAGCGACCTCATCCTGCACGCGTTCGCGCGGACAGCGCGCGAGTGCGGGATCGGCCAAGAGCTCACGCAGCCGTTCTTCGACTCGATGCGCGCCGACATCGCCGGCCCGTCCGGCTTCACGGCCTACGACGCCGACGCGCACGCCGCCTACGTCTACGGGTCGGCGGAGGTCGTCGGCCTCATGTGCCTGCGGGTCTTCCTCCGCGACGCCACGCGCACGCCGGCCGAACTCGAGATCCTCGACCGCGGGGCGCGACGGCTGGGAGCCGCGTTCCAGAACGTGAACTTCCTCCGCGACCTCGCCGACGACACCGACCGCCTGCAGCGCGGCTACCTGGGCGGCACGGAACGGCTCACCGACGCCGATCGCGACGCCTGGGTCGACACCGTCCACCGTCAGCTCGCCGACGCGAGAGCCGCGATCCCGCTGCTCCCGAAGGACGCCCGTGCCGCTGTCCGGAGCGCCCTCGCCCTCTTCGCCGCCCTGACGCACCGCGTCGCGCGGACCCCTGCAGCCGAGCTGTACCGCCGCCGGGTCCGCGTGCCGGATCCGATCAAGGCGCTGCTCGCCGCGCGCGCCGTCGTCGTCACGAGCCTGGAGCGGGACAGATGAGCCGCATCGTCATCATCGGCGCCGGTGTGGCCGGCCTGGCCACGGCCGGGCTGCTCGCGCGCGACGGGCACGACGTCGTGGTGCTGGAGAAGAACGACCGCGTCGGCGGACGGGCGGGCACCATCGAGCGCGACGGCTTCCGGTTCGACTCCGGCCCATCGTGGTACCTCATGCCCGAGGTGTTCGACCACTACTTCGCGATGATGGGGACCAGCACCGCGGAGCAGCTCGACCTGACGCTGCTCGATCCGGGCTATCGCGTCTTCCGTTCCCCCGAGTCCGGCGACGATCCGGTGACGGTCCCCGCCGGGCGGGAAGCCGTCGCGGAGCTGTTCGAGTCGATGGAACCGGGGTCCGCCGCCGCCCTCGACACCTACCTCACCTCCGCCCACGACGCCGGCGCCATGGCGAGGAGCTACTTCCTCTACAACCCGTTCACCCGGACCAGGACGCTGGCCGCGCCCGAGGTGGTGCGCGCGCTGCCTCGGCTCTTCTCGCTGCTCGGCACGCGTCTCCAGGCCTTCGCCGCCCGGCGCTTCCGGCACCCGGTGCTGCGGCAGATCCTCGGCTACCCCGCCGTCTTCCTGGGCACCGACCCGAGGACGGCGCCGGCGATGTACCACCTGATGAGCGCGCTCGACCTCGACCAGGGCGTGCTGTATCCGCAGGGCGGCTTCTGGCGTGTCGTCGAGCGGTTGGCGGCGCTGGCCCAGGATGCCGGCGCGCGGATCGTCACCGGGGCGGAGGTCACCGGGATCCGCACCCAGGATGCGGCCGGTGCGACGCACGTGACCGGCGTCGGCTGGGTGGACCGCGACGGCCACCAGCACGTGGAGGACGCGGACATCGTGGTCTCCGGCGCCGACCTCCACCACACCGAGACGACGCTGCTGCCCCCCACGCTGCAGTCCTACCCGGAGTCCTGGTGGGCGCGCCGCACGAGCGGGCCCGGCGGGGTGCTCGTGATGCTCGGCGTCCGCGGCACGCTGCCCCAGCTCCCGCATCACTCGCTCTTCTTCACCGACGACTGGGACGCGAACTTCGACGCGATCTTCGGTCGCACCCCTGCCGTGCCGACCCCGGCGTCCACCTACGTCTGCCGCCCCAGCGCCACCGACGCCGAGGTCGCGCCCGACGGGTACGAGAACCTCTTCGTGCTCGTCCCGGTGCCGGCGGACGTCGAGCTCGGCCACGGGGGAAGCGACGGCGCCGGCTCCCCGGGCGTCGAGGAGGCCGCGGACGCCGCGATCGACATGATCGCGACGTGGGCGGGGATCCCCGATCTGCGGGAGCGGATCGTCGTCCGGGAGACCGTGGGGCCGGCCGACTTCCGCGACGACTACCACTCCTGGCGGGGCGGCATCCTCGGACCCGCGCACATCCTCTCGCAGAGCGCGATGTTCCGAGCGCAGAACGCCTCCCGCCGTGTGCAGGGGCTGTACTACGCCGGGGCGACCACCGCACCGGGCGTCGGGGTGCCGATGTGCCTCATCAGCGCCGAGATCGTGCTCAAGCGCATCCGCGGCGACCACTCCCCCGGTCCGCTGCCAGAGCCGGCCCCACGACCGGCGAGCGCGGGGCGGGCATGATGGGCGCGATCTACCTGACCGCGCTCCTCGTTTCCCTCGGCTGCATGCTGCTGCTGGACTGGAGATTCCGCCTCTTCTTCTGGCGCGACGCCGTGGCGGCGGCCGTCGTCACCGTCGTCGGCCTCGCCTTCTTCCTCGTCTGGGATGTGGCCGGTATCGCGGCGGGGATCTTCTTCCGCGGCGAGGCCGCGATCGCCACGGGCATCGTCCTGGCTCCCGAGCTCCCCCTCGAAGAGCCGATCTTCCTGGTCTTCCTCGTCGTCTGCACGATGGTGCTCTACGGCGGCGCCGTGCGCCTCCTGGACAGCCGCCGGAGCCGCACGGACGCGGAAGGAGCGGCGCGATGACCTACCTTCAGCTCTCCGCCGTGTTCCTCGCCGTCGCTGCCCTGGCTGCTGTCGCCCTCTGCGTCGCCGCGCGCCGCACTCCGCACCTCGGCGCCCTCGCGCTGACCGCCCTCGCCCTTCTCGTGCTGACGGCCGTGTTCGACACCGCGATGATCGCCACCGGACTCTTCCACTACGCCCCCGGCCCACTCGCCGGCGTGCACATCGGACTCGCCCCGCTCGAGGACTTCGCCTATCCGCTGGCCGGGGCGCTGCTGCTCCCTGCACTGTGGACCGCCCTCCGCGCGCGCCGATCCCGGACACGCCCCGCCGCCCGACAGGAGGAGCAGGTATGACCGACCAGACGTCCCGCACTGGGGGCCTTGGCCGCGACATCGCCCAGATCGTGCTCTCCTCCCGACCGATCAGCTGGATCAACACGGCTTTCCCCTTCGCCGCCGCGTACCTGCTGAGCACCAGGGAGGTCGACGCGACGTTCGTGATCGGCACGCTGTACTTCCTCGTCCCGTACAACCTCGCCATGTACGGCATCAACGACGTCTTCGACTACGCCTCCGATCTGGCCAACCCGCGCAAGGGCGGGATCGAGGGCGCGCTGCTGTCCCCGCGCATCCATCGCGCGACGCTGTGGGCGGCCGCAGCGACGAACGTGCCGTTCCTCGTCTATCTGTTCGCGGTCGGCACCCCGGCGTCGTGGCTGTGGCTCGCCGTCAGCGTGTTCGCCGTCCTCGCCTACTCCGCGCCGGTGCTGCGGTTCAAGGAGCGTCCCTTCCTGGACTCCGTGACCTCCAGCACCCACTTCGTCAGCCCCGCCCTCGTCGGACTCTCGCTCGCCGGAGCCCCCGTCACCACGACCGCCGTCCTCGTCCTCGTCGCCTTCTTCCTCTGGGGCATGGCCGCCCACGCCTTCGGCGCCGTGCAGGACATCGGGCCCGACCGCGAGGGCGGGATCTCGTCCATCGCGACCGTGATCGGAGCCAGGGCCACCGTCCGGCTCTCCCTCGTGCTGTGGGCGATCGCGGGCGGCGCGATGCTGCTGACCCCTTGGCCCGGCCCGCTCGCCGCCGTTCTCGCTGTGCCCTACATCGTCAACGCCGCGCCGTGGTGGAACGTCACCGACGAGACATCGGCCGGCACGAACCGCGCCTGGCGCCGGTTCATCGCGCTCAACTACATCGCCGGCTTCCTCGCCACGATGATCCTCATCCTCGCCTGGGTCTCCTGACTCCCACGCCGCCTCACCCCGCCACCGCTCCCGAAAGGACCCCGATGTCCCGCCCCGCCCCCGCACCGACGCCGCCGACCCGCGCGCGCACCCGACGCCATTCCTGGCTGCGGGTGTTCCTGCCCGTCGCTCTCATCCTGGTGTGGCTGGCGGGTGCGTCCCTCGGCGGTCCGCTGTTCGGGAAGGTCGACGAGGTGTCGTCGAACGACCAGACCACCTACCTCCCGGAGTCTGCGGACGCGACGACCGTCCAGCAGCTCCTCGGCGAGTTCACGGACAGCGACGCGATCCCGGCGATCGCGGTGTTCACCTCGGAGGAGGAGCTGACGCCGTCCGAGCTCGAGGCGATCTCGGACGCGGTGGCCGACGCGCCGGACGTGGAGGGCGTCGCGGACGACGTCTCCCCGGCGCTTCCGTCCGAGGACGGCCGAGCCGTGCAGGCCTTCATCCCGATCGACGGCGATGCCGAGCTCAGCGATGCCACCACCGCTCTCGGCGATGAGCTGCGCGCCGCGGTGCCGGACGGCATCACGGTCTACATCACCGGACCTGCGGGCTTCACGGCCGACCTCGCCGCCGGCTTCGCCGGGATCGACGGCCTCCTTCTCGGCGTCGCCCTGCTCGCCGTGCTCGTGATCCTCGTCCTCGTCTACCGCTCGTTCCTGCTGCCCCTCGTCGTGCTCTCCACGAGCCTGTTCGCGCTGTGCGTCGCGCTGCTCGTCGTGTGGTGGCTGGCGAAGTGGGAGATCCTGCTGCTCAGCGGGCAGACCCAGGGCATCCTCTTCATCCTCGTGATCGGCGCCGCCACCGACTATGCGCTGCTGTTCGTCGCGCGGTTCCGGGAGGAACTGCGGGTCGCGCAGGACAAGGGCGTCGCCCTCCTCGCCGCGTGGAAAGGATCGGTCGAGCCGATCGTCGCCTCCGGCGGCACCGTGATCGCGGGACTCCTGTGCCTGCTGCTCAGCGATCTGAAGTCGAACAGCACCCTCGGCCCGGTCGCGGCGATCGGCATCGTGTTCGCGATGCTCTCGGCCCTCACGCTCCTGCCCGCACTGCTGCTGCTGTTCGGGCGCGCGGTCTTCTGGCCCCGGCGTCCCCGATTCGAGCCGGAGGTCGTGGCCGAGGAGCATGGCATGCGCACCACGGGCCTCTGGGCGCGGCTGTCCGGCCTCATCAAGAAGCGCCCCCGCGTGATCTGGATCGCGACCACACTCGTCCTCCTCGCGGGCGCGGCCGGGGTGACCCAGCTGGACGCGCAGGGCGTTCCGCAGTCCGACCTCGTCCTCGGGGCGTCGGAGGCGCGCGACGGCCAGGTCGCGCTCGGTGAGCACTTCCCCGGTGGCTCGGGGAGCCCGGTCTCCGTGATCGTCGACGAGGACCGCCTGCAGGATGCCGCCGACGTGCTCCTCGCGAACGACGGGATCGACGGGGTGACCGTCACCGCGGCCGATTCCCCGAGCGGGTCCGCCCCGGTGACGCCCGACGGGATCACGGCCGTCGGCCCTCCCGGGACCCCCGCTCCGGAGCCCACGACGGTCGACGGTCAGGTGCTCCTGCAGGGGACCCTGACGGACGCCGCAGACTCTGCGGCCGCGGCCTCCACCGTGCGCGAGCTGCGGGGAGAGCTCGACGACCTCGGCGCCGTGGTGGGCGGGGTGACGGCCACCTCGATCGATACGAACGACGCGTCCATCCACGACCGCAACCTCATCATCCCGGTCATCCTCGTCGTGATCATGATCATCCTCATGCTGCTGCTGCGCTCGATCCTCGCGCCCGTGCTGCTCATCCTCACGACGGTGCTGTCCTTCGGCACGGCCATGGGCGTCTCCGCACTCGTGTTCAACGGCATCTTCGACTTCCCCGGAGCCGACCCCGCCGTCCCCCTCTACGGCTTCGTGTTCCTCGTCGCCCTGGGCATCGACTACAACATCTTCCTCATGACGCGGGTGCGGGAGGAGTCGAAACAGCACGGGACGACGGAGGGCATCCTCCGCGGGCTCTCGATCACCGGAGGCGTCATCACCTCCGCGGGCCTGGTGCTGGCGGCGACCTTCGCGGCGCTGTCGGTGATCCCGATCCTCTTCCTCGTGCAGCTCGCCTTCATCGTCGCCTTCGGAGTTCTGCTGGACACCTTCGTCGTGCGCTCGCTGCTCGTGCCGGCGCTGGCCTACGACATCGGCAAGGCCATCTGGTGGCCGTCGAAGCTCTGGCGGCGCGGCCGGCCTTGACGCGTGCGGAAACGGGAGTGCCCTCGACAGGATTCGAACCTGCGACCTGCCCTTTAGGAGAGGGCTGCTCTATCCTGCTGAGCTACGAGGGCGCGCAGCCAAGTCTACGGGACCACGGCTGCGCGCCCTCGCGCTGTCCGTCACGCGGCGAGTGCGAGGTAGGGCTCCCAGCGAGGATCGCTGCGCTCCACCCCGCGTACCGTCCACGCCGTTCCGTGCGGCGGGCGCGGCGTGAACCGCAGCTGCCATCGCATCTCCTGCGGGGTGCGGTTGCTCTTGAGGTTGTTGCAACGCAGGCAGCACGCGACGAGGTTCTCCCAGGAGTCCGCGCCGCCGCGCGACCGTGGCAGGACATGGTCGATGGTCGCAGCGGCCTTGCCGCAGTATCCGCAGCGATGCCCGTCACGCCGCAGCACGCCACGTCGCGTGACCGGCACGCGACGGCTGAGGGGGACGCGCACGTAGCGGGAGAGGATGATCACCGCCGGGCGATCGTAGACGCCGTGGGTACCCCAGACAGGGTCGTCCTCGACTCTCTCGATGACCGTCGCCTTGTCGTTCATCACCAGGACGAGGGCTCTCTTGAAGGACACGATCGCCAACGGCTCGTATCCGGCGTTCAGGACCAGTGTGCGCATTCGTCATCCTCTCGATCCGCCGGGACGGCTTCCCGGCACTCTCGACTCACACGACGTCGTGCAGGAGGAAGAGTGTTCGCAGGGACGAAAAAAGCGCCGTCTACAGACGGCGCCTCTCGCGCGCGGCAGCACCGCGGCATCCCTGCGGGCAATGCCGAAGGACGTGACGACCGAGAGCGTCCATGGTTCGGATGCTCGGTGTTCGCTCCATCAGCCTCTCCCGCCTGTATGACGACGGG
The DNA here is from genome assembly GCF_004794355.1 of Microbacterium sp. K36. Taxonomy (NCBI): domain Bacteria; kingdom Bacillati; phylum Actinomycetota; class Actinomycetes; order Micrococcales; family Microbacteriaceae; genus Microbacterium; species Microbacterium sp. K36. The sequence goes on from NZ_SSDN01000062.1 coordinate 32,820, forward strand.
TTCAGGCTAACCCATCCCACGAGGACCGGGGCGGAACGGGAGATGAATGCTCGAGAACGTGTCCCGGTCAGCCGGCGTTGACGGAGAGCCAGGACATCGGCTCGACGAGCCCGCCGTTGATCCAGACCTCGAAGTGGAGGTGGTTCGCGGTCGACCGTCCCGTACTGCCCACATAACCGATCAGCTGTCCGGCGGCGACGGTCTGGCCGGCCTGCACCTGGCGCGACCCGTAGAGCATGTGACCGTAGGTGGTCTGGACCTGCTGACCGCCCACGACGCTGTCCAGCATGACGGCGACGCCGTAGCCGCCGATGCTCTCCGCGGAGGCGCGCACGACGCCGGCCGCGGCTGCGTAGATCGGCGTGCCGGCGGGCGCGAGCATGTCGGCACCGTTGTGGCCGCCGCCGACGGTGCGACTGACGTTCCAGGAGCCGAGCGGCAGCGGGTAGCGGACCTGGCCGGAGCCGGGGGCGACGAGCGCGTAGCCGGACGTGTTGAAGGTGCCGGAGGACGGCGCGGACGCGGACGCAGCGGCAGCGGCAGCACGGGCCGCAGCGGCGGCCGCTTCTTCTGCCTTCTTCTTCTCGATCTCTTCCGGCGTGGTCGCGCTGAAGGCGCCACGGACGAGCGGAGCCGCCGTGGCCTCCGACGCGACGACGAGCGACTGCGCGTCGACCGCGGCGAGCTGCTGCACGGTCTGCGCCGTGGCGTCCGTCGGCTTGGAGGCCGCGTAGGCGGGCAGCGCGACGGCGGCGACGAGCGCACTGACGGCACCGAAGATCGCCACCGACCGGAGAGGGGCTGCGATCTTCCGAGCACTGACCCTGGCACCGGTGCGCCGGGCGGGTACTCGATCTTCAGATGTCTTCGCGGTCGGTTCGATGTCTGCGGCCAAAACGTGGTCCTCCTGAGCCCTCGCACCTCGGGTGGCGCTGGCTCGTCGGCCTCTGCCCCAGGGCAGAGATGCACTGCTCGGGTTCGAGCGCATCCCTCTCGGGAAGACGACGAGCCGGAAGGCGGATCTTCGCGGTTCGCCCCCAGCGGGCTTCTTCGCTGAGGACCTGACCGAGGTTACCGGAAGATAACGATCATGTCACCCTGGGAAACTGACAATCCTCGGTGAGGGTTCTCAGGCCGGTTCGCCGACGAGGAAGATGTGCGAGGCCAGCTCCACCGGAAGCTCCAGGCCCTCCTCCTTGCCGTCCATCTGGATGAGCACGTACCCCTCGTTGAAGCGGAAGTCTCCGCGCGCACCCGGGACGACGCCCGCGTCACGCAGCTGCTCCAGGAGCTCGGGGTCGACCTGGGCCGGCTCAGCGAGACGGCGGACCGTCCCCTCGACCGGCTCGCCTGCCGCATTCAGCCGCTGCACGAGACCGATCACGCCCTCGTCGAAGGTGCGGGCGGGAAGGTCGCCGAGCTGGTCGAGGCCCGGGATCGGGTTGCCGTACGGCGACTCGGTGGGGTGACCGAGCAGCTCGACGAGACGGCGCTCGACCTGCTCGCTCATGACGTGCTCCCAGCGACAGGCCTCCTCGTGCACGAACGCCCAGTCCAGCCCGATCACGTCGGACAGCAGGCGCTCGGCGAGGCGGTGCTTGCGCATGACGTCGACGGCCTTGCGGCGTCCGGCGTCGGTGAGCTCGAGCGTGCGGTCTTCGGACACCACGACGAGGCCGTCGCGCTCCATGCGTCCGACGGTCTGCGAGACGGTGGGACCGGAGTGGCCGAGGCGCTCCGAGATGCGCGCCCGCAGCGGCACGATGTTCTCCTCCTCGAGCTCGAGGATGGTGCGGAGATACATCTCCGTGGTGTCGATCAGATCCGTCATGTGGCCCTCCGAAAGTTCTTAGGCAAGCCTACATTCCTCCGGCGACATCGGACGGGGCGTGGGCGGGAGGAACGCCGGCGTGATCCCCCTAGAATCTAGCCATGGCGATCGAGATTCCCCGTGACCTCCTGCCCACAGACGGCCGCTTCGGCTGCGGCCCCTCGAAGGTGCGCGGCGCGCAGCTCGAGGCGCTCGTCACGACGGGAGCCTCGATCCTGGGCACATCGCATCGCCAAGCGCCCGTGAAGAACCTCGTCGGCAGCGTCCGCGAGCAGCTGGCCGCCCTCTTCCGTCTCCCGGAGGGATACGAGATCATCCTCGGCAACGGCGGCTCGACGGCGTTCTGGGACGCCGCGGCCTTCGGTCTGATCGAGCGTCGCAGCCAGAACCTCGTGTTCGGCGAGTTCGGCGGGAAGTTCGCCAAGGCCGCAGGCGCCCCCTGGCTGGAGGCTCCCGACGTCCGCTCCGCCGACCCCGGCTCGCGCAGCACCGCAGAGCTCGTCGAGGGTGTGGACGTGTACGCCTGGCCCCACAACGAGACCTCCACCGGCGTGGCCGCGCCGATCGAGCGCGTCCACGCGGAAGGAGCGCTCACCGTGATCGACGCGACGAGCGCCGCGGGCGGCATCGACCTCGACATGGCGCAGGCCGACGTCTACTACTTCGCCCCGCAGAAGAACCTCGGCTCCGACGGCGGACTCTGGTTCGCCGCGGTCTCCCCCGCCGCGATCGACCGCATCGAGCGGATCGCCGCCTCGGGGCGGTACATCCCGGAGTTCCTGAGCCTGAAGCACGCGGTGGACAACTCCCGGCTCAACCAGACCCTCAACACCCCCGCCCTCACGACGCTGCTGCTCCTGGACGACCAGCTGCGGTGGATCCTCGACAACGGCGGGCTCTCCTGGGCTGCGGCACGGACGGCGGAGTCGTCGTCGGTGCTCTACGACTGGGCCGAGGCGTCCGCCGTGGCGACCCCCTTCGTCGCCGACCCGGCGCACCGCTCGCCCGTGGTCGCGACCATCGATTTCGACGAGAGCGTCGACGCCGCGGCGATCGCGAAGGCGCTGCGCGCCAACGGCATCGTCGATACCGAGCCGTACCGCAAGCTCGGCCGCAACCAGCTGCGGGTGGCGACCTTCGTCTCGATCGAGCCGGACGACGTGCGTCAGCTCATCCGGGCCATCGACTTCGTGCAGGAGAACCTGGGCGGCTGACCGCCCGGCTCACTCCTCTTCGTCGCCGGCGTCCGCATCGCGGGCGTCGGCGTCGTCGTCTTCGGAGTCCTCTGCCTCGTCGTCTTCGTCGACGTCGTCGTCGTCGCCGGACGCGTCCTCCTCGTCGGAGTCGTCGAGCTCGTCGATGTCCACGCCGTCGAGATCGCCGGCGTGGAGGATGTCGGAGCCATCCTCATCGAGCTCGTCATCGTCGAGGTCGCCGTCGGCGTCCTCGTCGTCCCCGTCGGCAGCTTCGTCCTCACCGGCGGCTGCCGCGGCCTCGGCCAGCTCCGCCTGATGCGCACGGTACTCGGCGAGGCGCTCCGCCCACGGGACCCATTCCGGGGCCAGGAGCGCTCCGTCGCCGGGGAGCAGCTCGACCTCGAGGACGGTCGGCTCCTCGTCGTCGACCCGAGCGACCGTCACGGTCCAGTACCACCCCGGGTAACCGGGGAGACGGTTCTCGAACCGCAGCGAGACGGATCCGTCGTCCTCCGGCGTGAAACCCGCAGCCGGCCCGATCGTGGCGGCGGGAGTGATCTCGCGCAGTGCGGAGAGCGCGAGGTCATGCGCCTCGACGAGACGCGCGTCGGCGTCAGGCTTCGAGGTCATCGGCGACCTTGCGCAGGACGGCCGCGATCTTGCGGCCATGGCTGGAGGAGGGGTAGCGGCCGCGGCGCAGATCGCCGCCGATGCCGTCGAGGAGCTTCACGAGGTCCTCGATGATGATGGCCATGTCGTCGGCGGGCTTGCGCTTCGCCTTCGCCAGGCTGGGCGGCGCTTCGAGCACGCGCACCGACAGCGCCTGGAGGCCGCGCTTGCCGTCGGCCACGCCGAACTCCACGCGTGCACCGGCCTTCACCGCGGTGCCGGCCGGCATCGCGGAGGCGTGCAGGAAGACATCCTGGCCGTCATCGCTGGCGATGAAGCCGAAACCCTTGTCTTCGTCGTAGAACCTGACCTTGCCGGTGGGCATGGGAGAACCTCGCTGGATCGAATGCTGACGGAACGCGCTCGTGCGCGTGCCCCCAGCCTACCGGTCACGGGCGGAACGGAACCGCTCCCGCGCGTGCGAGTAGGCTGGGGCCGATGAGTACGCAGAGTCCCGGACCGGAGGTCCCCATCCGTCGGATCGACCGCATCCTGGCGTTCACCGCGCTCGGCATCGCGGCGGCGTCGGTGATCTGCTTCTTTGTCATCATCATCGGCACGGCACTCGGCATGGACCGGGCCGCGTTCGGCGAAGGCCTCTGGCCGGTGATCGCGGCGATCCCATACTGGGGGCTGCCTCTCGCCTTCATCATGATCATCGTGCTGCTGGTGATGAGCTTCGTGCGGAAGGGCCGCGCCGAGTCGCGTCGTTGAGGCCGCATCGATGAGCACGCACGCACGCCCGTTGGCCGACGACCTGGCTGCGGCGAGCGATCACGAGCTGACGGCGCTGCTGACCGCGCGCGGCGTGCGTCCCGACGCCGCCTGGCAGGATCTCTTCGACGCCGCGGAGGCCCTGCTGGAGCCCTCGTCGATCGGCCGCGTGCTCCCGACCCTCACCGCCGCGGAGGCCGCCGCGCTCGTCGATGCTGCGACGGGAGGCGACGCCGGCGCCGGGCGTGAGCGCCTGACCGCACTCGCCCTGCTCCGCCCCGACGGCACGCCGCATCCCCCGGTCGCCGACGCCGTCGCCGGGAGACCACGGCCTGCTCCGCTCGATGAGACGCCCGCACCGGCCGCGGAGGAATCCGCGGCCGCGCACGCCGCCGAACGGGCGTTCACCACTGTCGGCGTGCTCGCCGACATCCTCCTGCTCGCCAGAGAGCAGCCGTTCGCGCTCCTCATGGGCGGGGCGGTGAGCGCAGGCCAGAAGCGCCAGCTCGCCGAGGCGGGTCTCGCCGTCGAGAGCGTGGACCCGCTGGTTGCTCTCGCCGTGCGAGCTGGCCTGGCCACCCCGGTCGAGCGACTGCTGCGCACCACACCCGCAGCAGAGGAATGGCTCCGCTCCCCCGCTCCCGCCCGCTGGGGCCTCCTGGCCACGACCTTCCGCGACACCCTCCCTCACGGGATCCGCACCGCGACGGGCGGCTGGCTGCCACCGAGCCAATGGCCTCTGGCTCACCCGTGGGATCCCGCCTGGCCGGAAGAGGCAGCCCGACAGCTCGAGGCCGCTCGTCTGCTCGGCCTCATCGCCGAGGACGGCTCCGAGCCCCCCTGGTCCCGGCCGTTGCGAAGCGGTGAGGCTGCGGACCCCTCGCCCTTGTCGACGCTCCTGCCCGCGGAGGTGGATCGGATCTTCCTCCAGAACGACCTCACGGCGATCGCCCCCGGTCCGCTGCAGCCCGCACTGGACGTGCGCCTGCGCGCCATGGCCCGCCGAGAGTCCGCCTCCCAGGCCTCGTCGTACCGGTTCACGGCGGAGTCCGTCGCGCACGCCTTCGCCGCGGGAGAGGACGAGGTGTCGATCCTGGAGTTCCTCGGTGGGATCTCGCTCACGGGCATCCCGCAGCCCCTGGGCTACCTCGTCGCGCAGACCGCGCAGCGTCACGGGCTCGTACGGGTCTCGGTCGACGACGAGACCGGACGCACACGGGTGGAGAGCGCTGATGCGCACCTCCTCCAGGCCATGGCGGTCGACCAGTCACTGCGCCCCCTCGGGCTGGCTGTGCACGTGGGATCACTGACGACCAAAGTCGGGCAGGACACCGTCTACTGGGCGCTGACCGACGCCCGGTATCCGGCGACGCTCGTCGATGGCGACGGGACCGTCGCGGTGCGCACACGCCATCCGGCCGCCGTGCCGGATCCCGACTCCGACCCCGACTACGGACCGCTGATCGCGCGACTGCGCGAACGCCAGGGTCCTGACGCGGACGCCGCGTGGCTGGACAGGGAGCTGGAGGCGGCTGTGCGCGCGAAGGCCGTGCTGCGGGTGACCGTCGGCATGCCGGACGGTTCCACCAGGGACCTCCTCCTCGAAGCCACCGGGATCGGCGGTGGACGACTGCGCGGGAGGGACAGGGCGGCTGACGTCGAGCGCACCCTGCCCGTGTCGAGCATCCGCGCCGCGACCGTCGTCCCGTCCTAGGCCCCGTGCAGCCAGGGGCCGGTAGACTGGTCAGCTATGTCTGATGGCCCCCTGATCGTCCAGAGCGACCGCACCGTGCTCCTCGAGGTCGCCCACGCCGACGCCGAGAGCGCCCGCCACGAGCTCGCGATCTTCGCCGAGCTGGAGCGCGCGCCCGAGCACATCCACACGTACCGGATCACGCGGCTCGGCCTGTGGAACGCCCGCGCGGCCGGGCACACCGCCGAGGACATGCTGGAGACGCTCGACCGCTGGTCGCGCTTCCCCGTGCCGCCCTCCGTCGCGGTCGACCTGCGCGAGACGGTCAACCGGTACGGGCGCCTGGTCATCGAGCGCGACGACGAGGGCGTGCTCATCCTGCGCTCGACCGACCCCGCCGTGCTGGCCCAGGTCGCGAACAACAAGCGCATCCAACCGCTGCTCATCGGGCACCCGACGCCGGAGACGTTCGTCGTGGACGCCTGGGCACGCGGTCAGATCAAGCAGGAGCTCCTGAAAATCGGCTGGCCCGCGGAAGACCTCGCCGGCTATACGCCGGGCACCCCCCACGAGATCGAGCTCGCCGAAGACGGGTGGGCCATCCGCCCCTATCAGCAGGACGCCGTCGACGCGTTCTCGAAGGACGGGTCGGGCGTGGTCGTGCTCCCCTGTGGCGCAGGCAAGACGATCGTGGGCGCCGGAGCCATGGCGGCGACCAAGACGACGACGCTCATCCTCGTGACGAACACGGTGTCCGCACGGCAGTGGCGGGACGAGCTGCTCAAGCGCACCAGTCTCACCCCTGAGGAGATCGGCGAGTACTCCGGACAGGCCAAGGAGGTCAAGCCCGTCACGATCGCGACCTACCAGATCCTCACGGCGAAGCGGAAGGGCGAGTACGCGCACCTCGCGCTCCTCGACGCGCTGGACTGGGGCCTCATCGTGTACGACGAGGTGCACCTGCTCCCGGCGCCGGTGTTCAAGCTCACCGCCGACCTGCAGGCGCGGCGCCGGATCGGCCTCACCGCGACCCTGGTCCGCGAGGACGGCCGCGAGGGCGACGTGTTCAGTCTCATCGGCCCCAAGCGCTTCGATGCCCCCTGGAAGCAGATCGAGGCACAGGGGTTCATCTCCCCCGCCGCCTGCTTCGAGGTGCGCGTCGATCTCCCCCCGGCGGATCGCCTGGAGTACGCGGCGGCCACCGACGACGAGCGCTACCGGCTCGCGGCCTCCGCCCCGGCGAAGATCGACGCGGTGCGTGAGCTGATCGCGGCGCACGAGGGCGAGCAGATCCTCGTCATCGGCCAGTACCTCGACCAGCTCGACGCCCTGTCTCAGGCGCTCGACGCCCCGCAGATCACCGGGTCCACTCCGGTCGAGGAGCGCGAGGAGCTCTACCGGGCGTTCCGCGAGGGCGACATCTCGCTGCTCGTGGTGTCCAAGGTCGCGAACTTCTCCATCGACCTCCCCGAGGCGTCGGTGGCCATCCAGGTGTCCGGCTCGTTCGGCTCACGGCAGGAGGAGGCCCAGCGTCTCGGGCGACTCCTCCGCCCCAAGCAGTCCGGCCACACCGCGAGCTTCTACACGCTCGTGGCCCGCGACACGATCGATCAGGACTACGCGCAGAACCGGCAGCGGTTCCTCGCGGAGCAGGGCTACAGCTACACGATCATGGACGCCGAGGCGATCGCCGCCTGACCGGCGTGCGGACGCTCAGCCTCGCAGCATCCGCGGGAGCTGATGCGTCCCCGCCGCGCCGTCGGTGATCGCCGCGGTCCGAGTGATCCCTCGGCGGCCCGCCCAGCGGTCCGCGACGACGGCGAAAACGAGCATCGCCATCGCGGATCCCAGCAGATCCAGCGGCGTCCCCGAGGTGGCGTTCGCATCGACCACGGCGACGGAGCCGAGCAGGAAGATCATCAGGTTGTTGACGATGTGCAGCGCGATGGCCGCTTCCAGGCCGCCGGTGCGCCAGGTGAGCCACGCGGCGACGACGGCGAAGAGGCCGACGCTCGCCGCGCCCCAGACGTCGTAGCCGTGCCCCAGCACGAACAGCGGCACCGGCAGCAGGATGGCGAAGGCGGGGTGCCGGAGCCAGCTCCCGACGAGCTGCATCAGGTAGCCGCGGAAGACGTACTCCTCCGCGGCGGCCTGGAACGGGATCAGCACGAGCAGGAGCACCACCATGAGCGGGAGCCCCGGGTGGGAGAATTCCGGCGTCACCGCATCGCCCGCGGCCGCCGACCAGCCGAGCACCACCGCGAAGTAGACGACGAACACCGCGAGCGCCAGCGCGAGGGTCCGGCCGAGCCAGCCCATCCGCAACCGCCCGGTGACCGACGACAGCAGGCCGACGCCTCGTCCCTGGACGACCCGCGAGGCCAGCAGCAGCGCCGGGATCATGAGGATGAGCGGGAGCACGAGCGCCACCAGGAGCCACGGACGGTCGAGCTGGAAGTAGGCGGTGGTGCGGAAGAGCATCTGCAGCTCCGCTCCCCATTCCGGGACGAGGGCCGCCACGATCACGAGCGGCACGATCACGAGCACGAGGATCGCGAGGTAGAAGGCGATGCCGAGGAGGCCGGTGAGCAACGGCTTCCACCACCGGGGGCGGGGACGGAGGAGCGCCAGACGGTGGTACTCGACCCCGCCTGCGGACGCCTCCGACGAGGGAACGGACGGGGAGACGGGGGCGGCGGTGGCGTCCTCGATCGAACTCATGCCTCGATCCTCCCCCGGACGGCTGTGCGGCACATCCACCGACCGACGGATCGACCGCATCCACGCCGTTCCGCAGGATAATCAGCCCGCGCATGGCCGAAGTCACCATAATGGGGTCATGACTGCTGCGCGCATCCTGGTCGTCGACGACGAGCCCAACATCCGCGACCTGCTTTCCACGGGTCTCAGCTTCGCCGGGTTCCAGGTGAAGACGGTGGCCAACGGCGCCGCCACGATCTCCGCCGTCCTCGAGGAGGAGCCGGACCTCATCATCCTCGACGTCATGCTCCCCGACATGAACGGGTTCAGCGTGACCAAGCGCCTCCGCGGCGCCGGCTTCACCGCACCCATCCTCTTCCTCACCGCCAAGGACGGCACGGAGGACAAGATCGAGGGCCTGAACGCCGGCGGCGACGACTACGTCACGAAGCCGTTCAGCCTGGATGAGATCGTCGCCAGAGCCCAGGCCATCCTCCGCCGCACCATGCAGGCCGACGAGGAGTCGATCATCCGCGCCGGCGAGCTCTCCATGGACCAGGACACGCACGACGTGCACGTCGGCAAGGAGCCGATCGACCTCAGCCCCACCGAGTTCAAGCTCCTGCGCTACCTCATGCTGAATCCGAACCGGGTGCTGTCGAAGGCGCAGATCCTCGACCACGTCTGGGAGTACGACTTCAACGGCGACGCCGGCATCGTGGAGAGCTACATCTCGTACCTGCGTCGCAAGATCGATCCGCACACCGAGGAGTCGCTGATCCAGACGAAGCGCGGCTTCGGGTACATGCTCAAGGTGGGCAAGACGGTCTGACACCGTCGACCCCGTACCCGCCGTCCGTCGACGGCACCGCCGTCGCAGCAGGGAGGACCGCATGGCGCACAAGCCGGATGCGGTCACCGCGTGGTGGCGGCGGATCAGCCTTCGCGCCAAGGTCACCGGCGTCACCGTGGCCGTCCTCGCGCTGGGCCTGCTCGTCGCGGGCATCGGCACGGTGCCGCTGCTGCGCAACGCCCTCGTGGAGAACATCAATGCGCAGCTCCCTGCACTGGTGACCAGCGACCTCGTCAACCGCTACTTCGACACGACGACGATCGACGGGGTCACCACCTACACGCCGAGAGACGAGAAGCCCCGTGACTTCTCGTTCGCGATCTACGACGCGGAGGGTTCTCTGCGCGCGACCGCGCCCAGTGCCTCCGGCCGGGCTCCGGTCTTCCCCGCCGAGTACTCCCTGTCCGACGCCCAGGCGAACGAGGACCAGGTGCTCGCTCTCGAGGACACGGACGGCCGGGTCTACCACGCCACCGCGGCCGTCGTGCAGCAGGAGGGCGACCCGCTCAGCATCCAGATGGTGGCGCTCCCCCTCGCCGAAGCCGACCGCATCATCAGCCAGTACTTCGGGATCTACATCACCATCGCCCTGATCACCATCCTCGTCGCGGCACTGCTCACCCGCGGTCTGGTGACCCTGACCTTCCGACGACTCGGGCAGGTGGAGCAGACCGCCATGTCGATCGCCGCCGGCGACTTCCGACAGCGGCTCACCGACCTGGAGCCGACCACGGAGGTCGGCCGCCTCAACGCGGCCATCAACACCATGCTCGACCGCGTGGATCGCTCCCTCGCCCAGCGCGACCGCACGGTGCAGCACATGCGCCGGTTCATCGGAGACGCCAGTCACGAGCTGCGGACCCCGCTGGTTAGCGTCCGCGGGTACGCGGAGCTATACCGCATGGGCGCGATCAAGGGCGAGGAGGACACCGCCCGGGCGATGGAGCGCATCGAGAAGGAAGCGATCCGCATGGGCGTCCTCGTGGAGGACCTGCTGGCGCTCGCCCGTCTGGATGAGGAGCGGGAGCCGCAGATCGTTCCTCTCGACCTCCGTCCCATCGCCCGCGACGCCGCCTTGGACGTGCGCGCCGCCGCCCCCGGCCGGGTGATCTCGGTGATCGACCGCACGGTCGAGAACGTGCCGACAGCCCCCATCCGCACGCCTGTGGTCCCCATCACCCCGGAGCCCGCCCCCAAGACGCGTCCCCGGGCCACCCTGTCGCGGCTGCGCCGTCGCCCGCGGACGCCGGAGCAGCCTCCGGCCATCGATTTCACCGAGGTGGCGGACATCCCGGTCCGGACGCCGCCGATCGTGCTCGGCGAGGAGAACAAGGTCCGACAGGTGGTGACGAATCTCCTGGGCAATGCACGCCGATTCTCGCCGGAAGACAGCCCGATCGAGATCGTCGTGGACTCGGATCGCGTCGCTGGGACCGCGAGCATCTCGATCGTCGACCACGGCGAGGGCGTGCCACCGCAGATCCGCGAGCAGATCTTCGAGCGGTTCTGGCGCGCCGACACGTCGCGGGCGCGCGAGACCGGCGGGTCCGGTCTGGGGCTCGCCATCGTCGCCTCGATCCTCAAGGCGCTCAATGGCGACATCGCCGTCTCCGAGAGTCCCGGAGGCGGGGCCACCTTCACCGTGACCCTGCCGCTGGCTCCGGCGCGTTCGACACCGGAGCATCTTCTGGAGGACACACAGCCGTTGGACCGCCTCGACCAGCCGTAGCGGCCGCTCCTGCACAGACGGCCCTCATGGGGCGTTCTCCCGTCCCCTGCGCGGTGATCCGACTCCCGCCGCGTCGTCACTGCCGTCGGCGTATCGTCGGGCTTCCTCGAAGGGAGTTCCCATGACCGTCTTCACCGTCGACACCGACGCCGTCCATGCGGCGGAAGCCGCGACCCGCGCCACCATCGAGCGCCTGCGCACCGAATCCGCCACCCTCATGTCTCAGCTCAGGCAGCTGCAGACCGCGTGGGTCGGCACCGCCGCCACGGCGTTCCAAGGCTGCGTCGAAGAGTGGCAGGGCGCTCAGCAGCACGTCGAGCTCGTCCTGGACGGGATCGGGACGTCGCTCGGCGCTGTGGCCACCCAGTACGCCGAAGCGGATCAGTACTCGGCGAGCCTGTTCCGCTGAGACGCAGAAAGCCCCCTGCCGGAGCCGGGGGCTTTCTGTGAGACGGAGTCTCTGAACCTCTCAGAGGGTCAGAAGTCCATGCCGCCCGTGGGGTCACCCGCGGGAGCGGCGGCCTTCTCCGGCTTGTCGGCGACGACGGCCTCGGTCGTCAGGAACAGACCGGCGATCGACGCGGCGTTCTGCAGCGCAGAGCGCGTGACCTTCGCCGGGTCGATGATGCCCTGTGCGAACATGTCGCCGTACTCGCCGCTCGCGGCGTTGAGGCCCTGGCCCGCGGGGAGCTCGGACACCTTGTTGGCGACGACACCCGGCTCGAGACCGGCGTTCAGCGCGATCTGCTTCAGCGGAGCCTCGATCGCCACGCGGACGATGTTCGCGCCGGTCGCCTCGTCGCCCTCGAGCGAGAGAGCGTCGAGAGCCTTCGTGCCGGACTGGATGAGGGCGACGCCACCACCGGGGACGATGCCCTCCTCGACGGCGGCCTTCGCGTTGCGGACGGCGTCCTCGATGCGGTGCTTGCGCTCCTTGAGCTCGACCTCGGTCGCCGCACCGGCCTTGATGACGGCCACACCACCGGCGAGCTTCGCCAGGCGCTCCTGCAGCTTCTCGCGGTCGTAGTCGCTGTCGGTGTTCTCGATCTCGCGACGGATCTGCGTGACGCGACCCTCGATCTGGTCGGCCTCGCCGGCACCCTCGACGATCGTGGTCTCGTCCTTGGTGACGATGACCTTGCGCGCACGACCCAGCAGGTCGAGCGTGGCGTTCTCGAGCTTCAGGCCCACCTCTTCGGTGATGACCTGGCCACCCGTGAGGATCGCGATGTCCTGCAGCTGCGCCTTGCGACGGTCGCCGAAGCCGGGAGCCTTGACGGCGACCGACTTGAAGATGCCCTTGAGCTTGTTCAGCACGAGGGTCGCGAGGGCCTCACCCTCGACGTCCTCGGCGATGATGACGAGCTCCTTGCCGTCCTGGATCACCTTGTCGACGATGGGCAGCAGGTCCTTGATGTTGGAGACCTTCTGGTTCGCGATGAGGATGTACGGGTCCTCGAAGACGGCTTCCTGGCGCTCCGGGTCCGTGACGAAGTACGGGTTCAGGTAGCCCTTGTCGAAGCGCATGCCCTCGGTGAGCTCGAGCTCGGTGCCGAAGGTCTGCGACTCCTCGACGGTGACGACGCCTTCCTTGCCCACCTTGTCGATGGCCTCGGCGATGAGCTCGCCGATCGCGGGGTCGGCGGCGGAGATGGAGGCGGTCGCGGCGATCTGCTCCTTGGAGTCGATCTCCTTCGCCGAGCTCAGCAGCTCCTCGGTGATGGCGGCGACGGCCTTCTCGATGCCGCGCTTGAGGGAGATGGGGTCGGCGCCGGCCGCGACGTTGCGCAGGCCCTCGCGGACCAGGGCCTGGGCGAGGACCGTGGCGGTCGTCGTGCCGTCACCGGCGACGTCGTCGGTCTTCTTGGCGACCTCCTTGACGAGCTCCGCGCCGATCTTCTCGTACGGGTCGTCCAGCTCGATCTCCTTGGCGATGGAGACACCGTCGTTCGTGATCGTGGGGGCGCCCCACTTCTTCTCGAGCACGACGTTGCGACCACGCGGGCCGAGGGTCACCTTGACCGCGTCGGCGAGGATGTTGAGGCCACGCTCGAGGCCGCGGCGGGCCTCCTCATCGAAGGCGATGATCTTTGCCATGAGTTTTGTCGTCCCTCCTGGACGTAGACGGTGGGTTTAGCACTCAGAGTGAGAGAGTGCTAACGCCATTCTGGCACTCGACACCATCGAGTGCAAGCCGCGTCATCCGGGAGTCGGGCGAGGGTCAGGGCGCGGGAGTCCCGGGCACCGATGCGGCCCGGTCGACGCCGATCACGATGGTGAGCTGCTTCTGCCCGTCCTCCGTCTGGCCGGCGTAGTAGTCGCTCTGCTGCACCTCGGCGCCGCCGATGACGCCGGCGAGGCCCTTCGCGGCCTCCTCGTCCTCGGCGCTGACGTAGTAGACGGTCGTCGTCTCGAAATCGTCGCTGGCGCTGTCGCTCGCGAGCACGGTGTCCGCGGCCCAGCCCGCATTGATGAGGGTGTCGCGCATCTGATCGTCGAGCCCGCTGTCGGGCGTCGCGTTGAGGATGAGCACCGAGTAGGTCGGATCGATCACCCCGGTCTGCTCCGGCGTGGGGGCGACGGACGAGGTGGGCTCCGGAAAGAGGTCGATCCGTCCCATGACGGCCAGAGCGCCGAAGATGCCGGCGATGATGAGCACGAGAGCGGCGACGAACGACCACAGGAGCACGACCCAGCCGTTCATCCCCGGAGCTTCGGCGCGGTGTGCTCCCACACGTCCGGTGGAACGGGGGACCTCGTCGAAACGGTCACGGGGGGGCTTGGACACCCCTCGATGCTAGCGGCACGTCCCTGGCAAACCGTTCTACGACGAGCCTGACCCCGCAGGATCAGGTCATCCGGTGAATCCGGGGATCCGGGACGAGCGCCGTGCGCTTCTGGCGTCCCGCAGCCGACGCAGTCGGCCGACGAGGATCGGATCGAAGGCGAGGGCCGCCTCGGAGTCGATGAGACGGGCGAGGAGCTGGTAGTACCGCGCCGCGCTCATGCCCAGTCGCACGCGGATGGCCTCCTCTTTCATACCGCCGTGGCGCGGCCAGGCGGCCTCCAGGGCGAGGATCGCGCGATCGCGCTCCGTGAGGTGGTCAGCGGGCATGCCCTCAGACTAGGTCGTGGTCGACGGATCGCCCGCGCGCCACTCCCACCGGGCGCCGAGCGGGTCGGCAGCGGCGCGCACCCGCCCGTCGAGCGCGACGACGAATCCGGGCCAGGCCTCACCGGCGACCGGTGGGTCCCAGACGTCGAGGAGAGCGGGCGGGTCGATCGTGACCCAGCGCGCGGGCAGCGCCGCGATCGTCTCGATCAGCGCCTCGCGCTGCTCCCGGGGGATGTGCACGAGAACCCCGGGGGTCGTGATCACCAGCGTGGCGTCGGCCGGCGCGGCTCCTGCCAGTTCCTCCAGATGGGCGATCGCGTCCCCGGCGACGAGAAGCGGCGGTTCGGCGGCCGCGATGTCGAGGGCGGCGGTGATGCGCTGCTCCCTCCCCTCCTCTCCCGGCCAGACGAGGGCCCGCAACCAGCGCCGATCCTCGTCGTCGGCGGCGTCCAGCGGGGCGAGGTCGATCCCGGCGCGCCACACCACCTCCGGCATGCGCAGCGGGGGGAGGTCGCCGGTGACGATGCTCTCCAGCACCACGCTGGAGGGACCGTCGAGGGGGTCGAGCGCGTGACGAACGGACCCGCCGTCGTCGGTGAAACGGTACGAGTAGCGATCGGGGTAGAGGCAGAGGCCTGCGGAGGCGCCGACCTCCAGCAGCGCGATCGGGCCCTCGATCTCGGAGAGCACCGGAAGCAGTGCCGCGGTGCGGAGGGGCTCGTTGGTCTGCAGGGCGCGCCTCGTGCATTCCTCGACGAGTCGAGTGGCATTGGTCAGGACGAAGCGACGCCACTCGCGGTACGGACCGTGACCGGCGCCGAGCAGGCGGGACACGGCGAACACCAGCGGAGGCTGGCGACGGGTCGCGGGGATCCGCAGCAGCACCTCGCTGATCTCGCCGTCTTCGGCGACCCCGGCCGCCCACTCCCCGTACAGGGCGCTGCGCCCCGGAGCCTCCGCGGCCGCGAATCGGGCATAGCGCTCCTGCACGGCGTCCTTCATGCGTCCATTCTGACGGGGAGCGCCATGAGGGCCCTGCACAAGGGAGAATGGAGGGGACTCAGGAGGACACGATGCCCTACAGCGTGAACAAGACCGAAGACGAATGGCGCGACGAGCTCGGCGAAGAGCAGTACGCCGTGCTGCGCCAGGCGGCGACCGAGCGGGCGTGGACCGGTGAGCTGCTCGATGAGGAGCGCGCCGGCCTCTACACCTGCGGCGCCTGCGGAGCCGAGCTGTTCAAGAGCGGCACGAAGTTCGATTCCGGCTGCGGCTGGCCGAGCTTCTACGAGTCGGTCCGGCCGGACGCCGTCGAGCTGCTCGAGGACGACAGCCTCGGCATGGTCCGCACCGAGGTCCGCTGCGCATCCTGTGGTTCGCACCTCGGCCACGTCTTCCCGGACGGCTTCGGCACCCCCACCGGTGACCGCTACTGCATGAACTCGATCGCGCTGAACTTCACGCCCGACGAGTCGTGAGCGCCCTCGACGCCGTCCGCGCACGGCAGTCCTGGTCGAAGGTCGGGGACACCGCCCCGGGGCGCGAGGAGCTTGTGGCACTCATCGGCGCCGCCGGTCGCGTCGCCGATCACTCGTCCCTGCGCCCCTGGCGTCTGATCGAGCTGCGCGGCCAGGACCGCGAGGCGCTCGGTGCCGCGATCGCGGAGGCGCAGGGGGACGCCGAGCCGTCTGCGAAACCGCTGAGAGCCCCGCTCCTCATCGCCGTCGTCGCGAGCTACCGGGCGAGCGAGAAGGTCCCACGCTGGGAGCAGGAGGCGGTGGCCTCCGGCGTCGCTCACGTCCTGAGCCTGCTGCTCGACGAGGCGGGATGGGGCGTCATCTGGCGCACCGGCCATTACACGCGCTCGGAACCGGTCGCGCGCATGCACGGGCTGGGACCGGACGAGGAGCTCCTCGGTTGGCTCTATGTCGGGGCGAAACCCGAGGGCAAGAGCCCGGGCCGCCGCAAGACCGTCGACGCCCGCGCGCTCCTGACCCGACCGCCGAGACTCTCTCCGGAGGCGCGTGCGGCTGCTGAGGCGGCCGCACAGGAGGCCGAGAAGCAGAAGGCCGAGAAGAAGGCCTACAAGAAGGCGAAGAAGAAGGAAAAGAAGAAGGAAAAGAAGAAGGCCAAGAAGGCCGCCAAGAAGAACCGCTCCTAGAGCCGGCGTCGACGCCAGGGCACCGCGACCAGCACCGAGCCGACGGCCACGATCACCATCGCGATCACCTGCCACAGCGCCGGTCCCGCCTGCGCCGGCCAGAGCAGGTCGATCACGACGGACGTGATGAGCTGCCCGAGCACCGAGCCCAACCCCATGAGCAGCACGCCGGTGTGCGCGACGATGAACGCACCGAGCAGGATGTACCCCGCCCCGAGGAATCCCCCGAGGTAGAGCCAGGGCTCGGTCGGCAGCGCGGCCGGCCATCCCCGCACGGCGACGCTGGTGCCGGCGGCGACCGCGAGCACCAGCGTCCCGGCGATGAAGCTCATGAGCGTCGCGGCGATCGGCGACTGCACGCGCTGCGCCAGCCGCCCGTTGGTCGCCGCCTGCCAGGCGATGCCGACGCCGGCGGCGAAGGGCAGCAGCAGCATCCACAGCGGGGCGGTCGCCAGCACGTCGCCCGAGAGGGAGATCCCGACCGCGGCGAGCGCCAGTACCCCGCCCATCACCCGACCGGGTGTCACGGCCACGACACCGGCCGGCCCGAAGCCGATGCGGTCGAGGACGAGGCCGTGCAGGGTCTGCCCTGCCACGACACCCACCGTGAAGAGGGAGACGCCGAGGATCCCCGCCGTCAGACCCTGGGTGGACACGGTGAGTGCGCCGCAGGCTCCCCCGAGGAGCATCCAGAACGGGATGCTCCGGTCGCGGATGCCACGCCCGAGACGCATCGCACCGCGGCGCGCCGAAGGCAGGAAGGAGATGACCACGGCGAGGGCCACCAATCCCACCGCGAAGGACAGGAAGCCGGCGACGATGCCATTGTCCACGCGCACTCCCAGAACACCGTTGATGCGCGCCTGGATCGCGGTCATGACCCCGATCGCGACCGCTCCCCCGAGCGCCAGAGGAGCAGGGATGCGGCGGGCAGGGGTCACCTCTCGACACTATCGGAGCCTCCGCGCCCACCTGTCCTCCACCGAGCCGTCCTCCTGGAGGACGAGAGCACCGCACCAGGGAATCGTCCTGCAGGAGGACGCGCGCCGGCCCGCTGATCCGTAGCGTGGTGCCCATGATCACCGCAGAAGGCCTCACCAAGAGATTCGGGGACAAGACCGCCGTCGACGGCGTGTCCTTCACCGTGCAGCCCGGCAGCGTCACCGGCTTCCTCGGACCGAACGGCGCAGGGAAGTCGACGACCATGCGCATGATCGTCGGGCTGGACCGGCCGACGGCGGGCCGGGCCACCGTGGCCGGCCAGGAGTATCGCAAGCTCCGCGCCCCGCTGACCGAGGTCGGCGTGCTCCTCGATGCCAAGGCGGTGCACACCGGTCGGACAGCGCGGGATCACCTCCGCGCGATGGCCGCCACGCACGGCATCCCGACCTCCCGTGTGGACGAGGTCATCGAGCTCGCCGGCATCGGCGCGGTCGCCCGCAAGCGCGCCGGGAAGTTCTCCCTCGGCATGGGGCAGCGTCTGGGGATCGCCTCCGCGCTGCTCGGCGATCCGCACACCCTCATCCTCGACGAGCCGGTCAACGGCCTCGACCCGGAAGGCGTCCGCTGGGTGCGGCAGTTCGTCCGGCATGCCGCCTCCGAGGGGCGGACGGTGCTGCTGTCCAGCCACCTCATGAGCGAGATGGCGCAGACGGCGGACCACGTCATCGTGATGGGACGGGGCAAGGTCCTCGCCGACGCCCCGCTCGCGGAGCTCGTCCGCTCCTGGACGACCAACCGCGTGCGCGTGCGGACACCCCGCCCGACCGACCTCGTGGCCGCCGTGGGCGGTCCGGACGTGGAGATCGTCAGCGCGGCTCCCGATCTGCTCGACATCGCAGGGCTCCCGGCAGCGCGCATCGGCGACCTCGCCGCGGAGCGCGGGATCCCGCTGCACGAACTCACCCCGACCACCGGATCCCTCGAAGAGGCCTACCTCGCCCTCACCGGCGACGCCGTCGAGTACCGCACGAAGGAGCTCTCATGACCGCCGCCCCCGCCGTGACGACCTCGGCCGTCGCGCCGCCCGCCGCCGACTCGGGCCGGCGTCTCACCTTCGCGCGCGCCGTGCGCGGTGAGGCGATCAAGCTCATCACCCTCCGGTCCACCTGGTGGTCCATCGCGATCGCCGCCGCGCTCACGATCGGCATCGCCGTCCTCATCGCCCAGGCGATCGACGCCCCCGGCTTCGACCCGATCCAGGCCGTCGTCATGCCGATCCAGTTCACGATGCTGCTCGCCGGCATCATCGGTGCGATCTCGGTGACCGGCGAATACTCCACCGGGATGATCCGCTCGACACTGACCGCCGACCCGATCCGCGGCTCCGTGCTGCTGGCGAAGTCGCTCGTGCTCGCGGGCTTCCTCTTCCTGTCTTCTCTGGTCATCTTCGGCGTCGCCGCGGTCGCTGTGTCCGCTGTGGTCGCGGGACGGGAGCAGGGCATCGACTGGTCGGACCCCGCCACCTCTGTCCTGCCGATCGTCGTCGCCTCGCTCGCCATGGCCGTCTTCGCGCTGATCGGCGTGGCCTTCGGCTTCATCCTGCGCTCGGGCGCCGGAGCGATCGCGGCGACCGTCGGTCTGCTGTTCGTGCTTCCGATCGTGGCGAGTTTCTTCTCGATGGCAGGAGAGGCGTGGGCCTGGGTGATCGACGCCTCGGCCTACCTGCCGGTCGCCGCCGCGCAGAACGCGATCCTGCCGGGTGACACCGCGACCCTCGATGCGCCGGTCGCCTTCCTCACCCTCGGCTGCTGGGTGGTCGGCGGTCTGCTGGCCGCGTGGGCCGTCCTCCGCACGCGCGACGCGTAGGAGACCGGGTGCCGGCGAAGCGACGCGGAACGGACACCGTCCGGGAGGACGAGGGGCTGCGGCTCCCTCGTCCTCCCGGCGTGTTCCGGCGTTTCTGGGCACGCCATCCCGTCCTCGCCGACGTCCTGCTCACCCTCCTCTGCATCATCCTCACGATCACACCGGCCGCGCGCATCGATGATGCCGACCGTGGGCCGGTCGGGCTCGTGCTCGCCGCCGTGCTGCCGCTCTGCGTGGTCGCCGCCTCCGCCACCCTGCTCTGGCGCCGACGGAAGCCGTGGCTCCCCGCGATCGCGGCGATCGTGCTCGACGTCTTCCTCCTGTTCACCGCGCTGCCGGGGAGCAGCCCGCTGCTGCTGTTCGCCGGCTACTCCCTCGCCGTCTACCGCTCCACCCGTGCCGCGTGGACCGCTTTCGGCATCGGCGTCGCCGCCAGCGCCTCAGGAGCCGGGCTTCTCCTCTGGGCTGGCGTCTTCACACTCCAAGAGGCGGTCAACGCCCTGCTCGGCACGGTCGTGCTCGGCCTCATCGGCACCCTGATCGGCGCGAACGTCGGCAACCGGAAGCGCTACCTGGACGCCGTCATCGAGCGATCCCGGCAGCTCCTCGTGGAGCGGGACCAGCAGGCGCAGCTCGCCGCGGCGGCGGAGCGGGCACGGATCGCGCGGGAGATGCACGACATCGTGTCGCACTCCCTCACCGTGGTCGTGGCACTGTCCGAAGGGGCGGCCGCAACCCCGGACCGTGAGCAGGCGCGTGCGGCGGCCACCTCCGCGGCGGACACCGCCCGCAGCGCGCTCACGCAGATGCGGGCGATGCTCGGCGTGCTGCGAGACGACGACGCCCCGCTCCTCCTCGCGCCGGTCTCCCCCGCCTCCCCACAGGAGACCGTCGCGGCGGCGCAGCGGACCGGCTATCCGGTCACCCTCGCCACGGCGGGTCACGCGGAGGTGTCGTCCGACGTCGCCCACGCGCTCGGCCGGATCGTGCAGGAGGGGCTGACGAACGCGATGCGGCACGCACCGACCGCTTCGTCCGCGTCCGTGCGCCTGGAGTATGCGCCCGCTACCGTGGTCATCGAGATCGTCAACGACGGTGTCACGGGTTCTCCCCGAGAAGGGGGTTTCGGCCTCCGGGGTCTCCTGGAGCGTGCCGCCCACGTGCGCGGCACACTGGAGTCGCGGCCGGACGGGTCAGGCCGATGGATCCTCCGTGCCGTCCTACCGACATCGTCCGAGGCTCCGGCCGTGACGCCGAGCGGAGAGAGGAAGACATGACTTCGCCCATCCGTGTGCTCCTGGTCGACGATCAGGAGCTGATCCGCCTCGGGTTCCGCATGGTGCTGGAGGCGGAACCCGACATCGTCGTGATCGGGGAGGCGGGGGACGGGAAGGCGGCGATCGCGCAGAGCGCCGCACTCGCCCCCGACCTCGTGCTCATGGACATCCGGATGCCGGAGCTCGACGGGATCGCGGCGACGACCGCCATCGTCGGCGCTCATCCCGAGACGAAGGTGCTCGTCCTCACGACCTTCGATCTGGACGAGTACGCCTTCGGCGCGATCCGGGCCGGTGCCAGCGGGTTCCTCCTGAAAGACGCCCAGCGTCAGGAGATGCTCTCCGCCGTCCGTGCCGTCCACCGCGGAGACGCCGCGCTGGCGCCGCGGGTGACCCGCGTGCTGCTGGAGCACGTCGGCTCGCAGCTCGGAACCAGCGCTCTCGACGAGGTCGACGACGCCGGGTACCGCTCCCTGACCGAACGCGAGCGCGAGGTGTTCATCGCGCTCGGCCGAGGGCTCACCAACGCCGAGATCGCGACGTCCCTCTACGTCGGCGAGTCCACGGTGAAGACGCACGTCGGGCGCATCCTGGCCAAGCTCGGGGCGCGAGACCGGATCCATGCCGTGATCCTCGCGCACCGGCTCGGTCTCGTCGGTCGGTGAGAGCGGGTCAGCCCTGCGCCGGCGTCCAGGCCGAGACGCGGTTCAGGCGCTCGACCTCCTCGGTCGACAGCTCCAGCCGCGCTCCGGCGAGCAGATCCGGCACCTGATCCACCGTCCGGGCGCTCGCGATGGGGGCGACCACGGTCGGCTGCGCGCGCAGCCAGGCCAGGGCCGTCGCGGCGACCGAGGCGCCGTGCGCTCCGCCGATCTCGTCGAGCGCGTCGATGATCCGAAGTCCCGCCTCGGTGGCGTACTTCGCGGCACCGGTCGCTCGCGGGGACTCCGCTCCCTCGGCGTCCGTCGAGCGGTACTTGCCGGTGAGGAAGCCGCTCGCCAGCGCGTAGTACGGCACGAGGCTCAGCCCGAACTCCTCGGCGACGGGGATGATGGTGTCCTCGACGTCGTTACGGTGCACGAGGTTGTAGTGCGGCTGAACGGCGACCGGTCGCGCGACGCCGAGGCGGTCCGCGATGTCGATCCACTGACGGATGCGGTCGGCCGTGTAGTTCGACACCGCCACGTGCCGCACGAGCCCGTCCGTGACGAGGGCGCCGAACGCCTCGACCGTCTCCTCCAGCGGCACGGACTCGTCATCGAAGTGGGCGTAGTAGAGGTCGATCTCGTCCACTCCGAGGCGAGCGAGCGACGCCTCGGCCGCACGACGGACGTTTCCGGCCGACAGACCGCGGAAGGCCGGGTGCTGGCTGACCTTGGTTGCGACGACGACACCCTGGGGCCGCCGCGACGCGAGCCATGCCCCGATGATCGTCTCGCTCTCGCCGCCCTCGTTGCCGGGAACCCACGCACTGTAGGAGTCCGCCGTGTCGATGAAGTCGCCGCCGCCTTCGACGAAGGCGTCGAGGACGGCGAAGGAGGCGTCACGGTCGGCGGTCCAGCCGAACACGTTGCCGCCGAGGGCGAGAGGGAAGACGTCGAGGTCACTGGAGCCGATGCGGGTCATACCGGTGACAACCGCTGCGAGCGGCGCGAACATTCCCGGAGGCGGAACACGGAGATGCGCAGGTGGCCGGGGCGGGGTGCCGACCACCTGCACCCCAGTAACATAACACCCTCCGAAGTGATACGCGATATGCGGGGCGCTTCGTCGACGAGCAGATCGCCGCGCTCCGAGGCATAAGACGGACTCGCGTCAGCAGGCGGCGCTGTCGACGCCGGATTCCTCAGGGGTTTGTGCGGCTCTTTGGGAGTCTGAGCTCGATCGATAAGGGAGTGGCAGCGTGACTATCCCAGCCGACTGTTTCTGGCATCCGGGTGAGCGATAGTCGGTTCCTCATCTTTCGATTTAGCGCGCTCGGCAGCCTCCGCGATGGCCCCCTCAGCCATGGAACGGAGCTTTGCTGAGTCATCTGGCGCCCGCAGCCACTGCGCGACGACGCGCTCGACGGTGGCGTGCATCTTCCCTGCAAAGAATGCGTATCCCAACTCTCCCAAGTCGCCAGGCTCACTCTGGTCGATGTCCCAGAGAACGCTCTGTAGCTCGGATGTTCCTGCCTCCGCTGACTGCGTGAGCTCTACGGAGAAGATCGCTCTGGCCGCGCTGAGGCCGGCCCTGTCTTCGATCGTTGCGGCGGGCTCGCCCGTCCAGCGCCGCGCCGACCACTCAAACACCAGCCGAGCCAGCCTTCGCCGCTCATCACGTGACGCGGCAGCAGTATTGCTTCGTGGATCTCCTTGGTCAGCCGATTTGAGCCCCGAGTAACGAACAACGCCACAATCGCAACAGCTAGTGAGGCAACACCAAGCAATATCGGTACGACAACATTGGATATCCAGTCGAACCACGTTGGGTCAGGCGTCATGTCCCGCACTCTAGCGGGGGCCGACCTGATGGATGACCGCGTGGAACCCTCCACTCACGACGGGTACGAATGGAAGCCCTCGCTCGTCGCCTGTGCCACGCGCACTTTCAGGCCACGTGGAATGCGGACGGACTCGGCAGCACGGGCGAGTCACGTTCGGGCCATCGACCCGGGCGCGGTCACCGCTCGATTCCGATACGGGTGAGCCAGCTTGTGAAAGAAGGTCCGGCGTCGCTTGCTCACGCAAGCTACCCGAGAGAGCCGACTACGGGACTCGAACCCGTAACCCCCGTATTACAAGTACGGTGCGCTACCAATTGCGCCAAGTCGGCGGATGCCATCACAGCTTAGCGATGGCAGGGACGCGCGGCGGACTACTCCGCCGGCGCCGAGGTGGCCGTCGGGGTCGGCGTCGGAGTCGCCGACTCGTAGTAGGCCTCGCTGGCGACCGACATGACGAACGTCGACAGCTCCTGCGGGTCGTCCAGCGCGCCGACGTAGGCCTCGCCGTTCACGACGATCATCGGTGCGGCCGTGAGCACGAGGTCGTCGGAGCCGGGGAGCGGCCCCTCGAGCGCGCGGGTCGTCGCCTCCTTCGCCCAGCTGACGTAGTCGCCGTCCTGGATGCAGGAGCGCACGGTCTTGGCGTTGTCCACGCCGACGGCACCCGCGAGGTTGGCGAGCTCCTCGTCGGACATCCCGTCGCTGCCCACATCGGGCTGGTCGTCGAGGAGGTCGTGGTTGAACGCGTAGAACTGGTCCGGCGAGTGCGTCGCCACGCAGGCGGCCGCGGCGGCGGAACGCAGCGAGTACTTGGTGCCGTTGGAGCTCGCGGTGAGCAGAGCGACCGGGTGGTAGCTGACGGTCGCGGCGCCGTCCTCGATCCACTGGGCGAGCAGACGGGCGTTGGCACGCTCGAACTTGCCCGCGTCGGGCGAGAGGTAGTCGACGTAGACGTGCACCTCGACGGCGCCGGCCGCGGACGGCTCCGGTGACGGCGTCTCGCTGGCGCCGGCTTCGCTGGGCTCGGGGTCCGGCGTGGGGGACGCGGTGCCGGCGATCGCAGCGGAGGCGATGTCGGTCACCACCACGCCGTCGGCCTCCATGCCGCTCGGGCTGAGCTGCGGCTTGGACGTCTGCGAGGTCACGGCGAGCGTCACGGCGGTCCCGATCGCACCGACCGCGATGATCGCGACCGCACCGATGATGATCCGTCGCATGAGACGCGCCCGCGACTGCTGGGCATGCACCTTCTGTGCCTTCTCCCGCACGGCCTCACGCGAATTGCGAGGGGCGGGGACGTTCGGCGTTTCGTCGCTCGACATCGTTCCTCTTGAGTCTCAGGGGGTCCGGGTTGGCCCCGACCACCGTCGGGCGGTGATCGCCGCTGCGCACGGCCGGTTTCGATGCTAACCAGTGAGGCTGAGAAATACCCAGGTGCGGCCGTTCGTGCCATACTGATCCCGACCCGATGGAGGGTCACGGCGGGTCGCTCCGCCGCTTCATTCACTACGGATCGTCCGGCACGTACCTGCCGGTGAAGGAGAAACACGATGGCATCTGTGACTTTCGACGAGGCCACCCGCCTGTACCCCGGCGGCACCCGTCCGGCTGTCGACAAGCTCAACCTCGAGGTGGGAGACGGCGAGTTCCTCGTCCTGGTCGGTCCCTCCGGTTGCGGTAAGTCCACCTCCCTCCGCATGCTCGCCGGCCTCGAAGAGGTCAACTCCGGCCGCATCCTCATCGGCGACCGCGACGTCACCGACGTGCCGCCGAAGGACCGCGACATCGCGATGGTGTTCCAGAACTACGCGCTGTACCCGCACATGACCGTCGCCGAGAACATGGGCTTCGCGCTCAAGATCGCCGGCGTCGGCAAGGAGGAGCGCGCCGCGCGTGTCCTCGAGGCTGCGAAGCTCCTCGACCTGGAGCAGTACCTCACCCGCAAGCCGAAGGCCCTCTCCGGTGGTCAGCGTCAGCGTGTCGCCATGGGTCGCGCGATCGTCCGTCAGCCGCAGGTCTTCCTCATGGACGAGCCGCTGTCGAACCTCGACGCGAAGCTCCGTGTCCAGACCCGTACGCAGATCGCGTCGCTGCAGCGTCGTCTCGGCGTCACCACGGTCTACGTCACGCACGACCAGACCGAGGCGCTCACCATGGGTGACCGCATCGCCGTGCTCAAGGACGGTCTGCTCCAGCAGGTCGGCTCGCCGCGCGACCTGTACGAGAAGCCGGAGAACGTCTTCGTCGCCGGCTTCATCGGCTCGCCCGCGATGAACCTGTTCTCGGCCGACCTGGCCGACGGCGGCGTGCGCTTCGGTACCGAGATCGTCCCGCTCGACCGCGACACCGTCGGCCGCGCCAACGGCTCGCAGGTCACGGTCGGCGTCCGCCCCGAGGACATCACCGTCGGCCCGGCCGACGGCCAGGGCCTGTCGGTCGTCGTCGACCTCGTCGAGGAGCTCGGCGCCGACGGCTACCTCTACGGCCACACGGAGATCAACGGCAAGCGCACGGACCTCGTCGCCCGCGTCGACGGCCGCAACCACCCGAACGCCGGGGAGACCGTCACCCTTGCCGCGAACCCGGGTCACGTGCACGCGTTCGACCTCGAGTCGGGCGACCGCCTGAACGACAAGCCGGTCGTCTCGGCCTGATCGGACACTCCACCGCGGCGCGGGCTGACTTCGGTCGCCCGCGCCGCGTCGTTTCCCCGGCACCCTCAGGAGCCCCCATGCAGGAATCCCTCCGGATCACCGCCAAGACGGTCGACCCCGGTCTGCTCGCTCTGCCCTGGTCGACGCCTCTGGAGAAGTGGCCGTCCGAGCACATCGTCTCCCTCCCCAAGGGCCTCTCGCGCCACCTCGTCCGCTTCGCCGACCTCTCGGGTCGCGTCGTGGCCGTCAAGGAGACGACGACCGAGATGGCCCGCCGGGAGTACGAGATGCTCGGCAACCTGTCGCGACTCGACGTGCCGTGCGTGGAGCGCGTCGCGGTGATCGCGGGGCGCACCGACTCGTCGGGGGCGCCGCTCCCCGCGGCACTGGTCACCTCGCATCTGCGCTTCTCGATGCCGTACCGGGCCCTCTTCACCCGGGTGCTCCGCCCGGACACGGCCACGCGCCTCGTCGACGCGCTCGCCCTGCTGCTCGTGCGTCTGCACAACGTGGGCTTCTACTGGGGAGACGTCTCGCTCTCGAACACGCTGTTCCGCCGGGACGCCGGGGCGTTCGCGGCGTACCTCGTCGACGCGGAGACCGGAGAGCTGCATGAGGAAGGCCTGACGGACGGACAGCGCGCCTATGACCTGGACCTCGCCCGCACGAACATCGCCGGCGAGATCATGGACCTCGCCGCGGGCGGTCGCCTGGAGCACGGCGTCGACGCCGTCGCCATCGCGGACGGCATCGTGTCCTCCTACCGGTCGCTGTGGGCCGAGCTCACCGCGCAAGAATCCTTCTCCGCCGCCGAGACCTGGCGCATCACGGAACGCGTCGAGCGGCTGAACGCCCTCGGCTTCGACATCGACGAGATGTCGATGTCGACGACCGCCGACGGCACCGTGGTGGAGATCCAGCCGAAGGTCGTCGATGCCGGGCACCACCAGCGCCGGCTCATCCGTCTCACCGGCCTCGACGTCGAGGAGAACCAGGCCCGGCGGCTCCTCAACGACCTCGACGAGTTCCGTGCCCGCTCCACCAAGCAGTGGGCGGACGAGGAGATGTACGCGCACGAGTGGCTCACGCGCGTCTTCGAGCCCGTCGTGCGAGCCATCCCCTATGACCTGCGCGCCAAGCTGGAGCCGGCCGAGGTGTTCCACCAGGTGCTCGAGCACCGCTGGTACCTGTCGCAGGCGCAGGGACGCTCTGTCGCCCTCGCGGAGGTGCTGACGAGCTACATCAACGACGTGCTCCGCCACCGGCGCGACGAGGCCACCATCATGGGGCCGCCGACCGAGACGATGGGCCTCCCCGTCGTCACCGGCACGCTGGCGCTCGGCGACGACGACGAGGTGGACTGGCGGGACCTCGTCTGAGACCGTGCCCGCCGGTCGGCGCCGCGCCCGACGGCGTCAGTAGCCGACGGTGAACCGCTCGCGGTGGTGGTTGCCCTGCTCGATCTCGTCGACGATCGCGACGGCGAAGTCCGCACCGGAGATGTACGACTTCCCGTCCTCGTCGCGGACGAGCACGTCACCACCGTCCCGGTAGTGTCCGGTGCGCTCCCCCTCGGCCCATGGCCCGAAGACCTCGGCCGGGTGCACGAAGAACCAGTCCAGGCTCTCCGCGGTGCGCTCCAGGAGCGCGAGCGAGTCGATGCCGACCTGCGCCTCGTGCTTGTACTCCTCGGGGAACCCCTGATCGAACAGTCGGGGGCCACCGGGCGCGACGAGGCTGCCGCCCGCGCCGCCCACGACCCCGAGCCGGGTCTCGGTGCCGTCGAGCAGCGCGACCACGTTCGTCAGCGCCTCGAGGACACGGTCCTCCATGTCGCCGCGCGGCGAGAGCGCGGAGACCACGGCATCGGCCCCCGCGAACGCCTCGGTCAGCGTCGCGGGGTCGAGCGCGGACCCTTGCACATAGGCCGCACCCGCGACCGGATCCGCCGGAGTCGAACGCGAGATGGCGACGACCGCGTGATCACGGCTCACCGCCTCCGCAACGATGTGGCGTCCGGCGTAGCCGGTTCCTCCCAGGACGATGATGCGGGCCATGGTGTTCCTCTCGGTCAGCCCGCGGCGCGGACGGTCGCGACCTGGTAGAGCGCGACCGAGGCCGCGATGCCGGCGTTCAGCGACTCGGTCGCCGCGGAGATGGGGATGGAGACGATCTGGTCGCAGGTCTCGGTCACGAGGCGGGACAGACCCTTGCCCTCCGAGCCCACGACGATGACGACGGGGCGGTCCGCCAGCTCCAGCGCCGGCAGCGAGACGTCGCCGTCGCCGTCGAGTCCGAGCACGAACACGCCCTGCTTCTTGAACTCCTTGAGCTGCGTGGTGAGGTTCGAGGCCAGCGCGACCGGGATGCGGGCCGCCGCGCCCGCACTCGTCTTCCACGCCGCGGAGTTCACACCGGCGGAACGGCGCTGGGGCAGGATGATGCCGTGGCCTCCGAACGCCGCCGTCGAGCGGATGATCGCACCGAGGTTGCGGGGGTCCGTGATGCCGTCGAGAGCGACGAACAGCGGCGTCTCACCGCGGTCGATGACCTCTTCCAGGAGGTCCTGCGGGTGGGCGTACTCGTACGGCGGCACCTTGAGGGCCACACCCTGGTGCACGCCGTCGAAGCCGGCCATGCGGTCGAGTTCCTGACGGGTGACCTCGAGCACCGGGATGTCGCGGTGGGTCGCGATCGACAGCATCTCCTTGACGCGGTCGTCCATCTCGACACGCTGCGCGATGTACATCGCGGTCGCGGGGATCTTCGCGCGCAGGGCCTCGAGCACCGAGTTGCGCCCGGTGACCGTCTCGGTGTCGTTGGTGTTGTCCTTCGACCGGGCGTTGCGGTTCGGGTTGCCCCCGGAGGCGGGACGCCCTCCGGGCTTGCCCTTGCCACCGGCGGCGGCGAAGCGCTCGGCCGCGGCCTTGCGCTTGCCGGCGGGGTGCCACGCGCGGTCCTCCGCCTTCGGCGTGGGGCCGCGCCCCTCGAGCGCCTTGCGCCCGAGACCGCCGGTGCCCTTGGTCGGGCCCTTCTTGTTTCCCTTGCTCGCGCCGGGGCGCCCTGGCTTAGCCATCGATACTCCAATGAGTTCCGGCCGGAGTGTCCTCCAGCGTGATTCCTGCGGCGGCGATCGCGTCTCGGATGCGATCCGCCGCCGCCCAGTCCTTCTCCGCGCGCGCGGTGGCGCGCTGCGCGATCATCTCCTGCACCAGCGCGTCGAGCGCCGCTGCCTGCGCATCCCCGGCCTTCCGGAATCCCGCGTCCTCCACGAGGCCGAGCACACCGGTCATGGCGAGCACCGCCCGCGCCGCGTCCAGAGCCGCCGCGGTGTCCCCCGCGTCCAGAGCCGAGTTCCCGGCCCGCACGCTCTCGTGCACGACGGCCAACGCCTGGGGCACGCCGAGGTCGTCGTCCATCGCCTCGACGAAAGCGCCGGGCAGGCTCTGCGCGTCACCGCCGCCGAGCCCTTGATCGGTCCCCCGGAATGCGCGATCGAGGAACGAGCGGATGCGGCCGAGCGCCGCCTCCGCCTCGGTCCAGGACGATTCCGAGAGATCGAGGCTCGACCGGTAGTGCGCAGCGGCGAGGGCGTAGCGCACCACGAGCGGGTCGCGCTCGGCGAGCACATCCCGCGCGAGGGTGAAGTTGCCGAGGGACTTCGACATCTTCTGGCCGTCGACGGTCACGAGACCGTTGTGCACCCAGTAGCGGGCGAAGCCGTCACCCGCGGCCGTCGACTGCGCCAGTTCGTTCTCATGATGAGGGAACCGCAGATCCAGACCGCCGCCGTGGATGTCGAACTCCGCGCCGAGGTAACGCTTCGCCATGGCCGAGCACTCGATGTGCCAGCCCGGACGCCCCGGCCCCCACGGCGACGCCCAGGTCGCATCGGCGGGCTCGTCGGGCTTGGCTCCCTTCCACAGGGCGAAGTCCTGGGGGTTGCGCTTGCCGCGCGGGTCGGCGTCCTGTGCCGCCTCCATCGCGTCCACCGACTGATGGGTGAGATCGCCGTAGGACGGCCAGGAGCGCACATCGAAGTAGACGTCCCCTGATCCGTCGGGAGCGGGGTATGCGTGGCCCCGGTCGATGAGCAGCGCGATGAGCTCCTGCATCTGCGGGACGGAGGCCGTGGCGCGGGGCTCGTACGTGGGCGGCAGGATGCCGATGCCGGCGTAGGCCGCGGCGAACTCCTGCTCCATCCGGTAGGCGAGCGCCCACCACGGTTCGGAATCCGTGGCGTTCGCGAGCACCTTGTCGTCGATGTCGGTGACGTTGCGCACGAAGGTCACGCGGCCGTGCGTGCGGGTGAGCCAACGGCGCAGGAGGTCGAAGCTCAGAGCCGCCCGGACGTGGCCGATGTGCGGGCCGGACTGCACCGTGGGTCCGCAGACATACATCGTGATGTTCTCGGGATCGAGAGGCACGAAGTCGCGCAGCAGCTGTGCGCGGGTGTCGTAGAGGCGGAGAGTCACCGCTCAAGCCTACTCGGCGGGCGCTGAGAGACCCTGCTCCGGTCGCGGGATGACGACCGCGACGGCCGTGACCGCGATCCCCTCGCCCCGCCCGGGGAAGCCGAGCCCGTCCGTCGTGGTTGCCGTCACCGCCACCGGAGCGCCCCCGAGCGCCGCCGACAGAGCCGCCTCGGCCTCCATTCGTCGTCCGCTGAACCGCGGACGATTCCCTTGGAACTGCACGGACACGTTGCCGATCGCGAAGCCCGCCTCCGCCAGGAGCTCCGCGGTGCGGGAGAGGAAGACGTCGGCATGCGCCCCCTCATACTCCGGATGGGCGGTGCCGAAGTGCTCGCCGATGTCGCCGAGCCCGGCGGCGCCGAGCAGGGCGTCGACGATCGCGTGGGCGACCGCGTCCCCGTCCGAATGCCCGGAGAGCGCGGCCTCCCCCGGCCATTCCAGCCCGGCGAGCCACAGCGACCCGTCGCCGCCGAACGCATGGACGTCCGTGCCGATGCCCACGCGGGGTCCGAGCCCGGTGACCGCCGACGTACGCGGCACAGCGGAGGGCGAGTCGGGCGCGGTCGCGACGAGGAGGCGGGCCCGCTCCAGATCGGCAGGGGTGGTGATCTTGAACGAACGCTCGGATCCGGGGACCAGGCGCACCGGGTGCCCCGCCGCCGCGAAGAGCGCGGCGTCGTCGGTGTACTCGGCGCCCTGGGCCGCCGCCTCCGCGTAAGCCGCTTCCAGCGGTCCACGCGGGAAACCCTGCGGCGTCTGCGCGGCCGCGAGCTCCGCACGATCCACGGTGCCCACGACGAGACCGTCCGCGACCCGCTTGAGCGTGTCAACGACCGGCAGGCTCGGCACGGCGCCGGCGTCGCCGATCACGGCAGCCGCCACGGCGTCGATCACCTCGGGCGGGGTCAGCGCGCGCGCGGCGTCATGCACGAGCACTGTGCGCACGTCCCCCCACAGCGCCGCGAGTCCGGCCGCGACGGATTCCTGTCTCGTCACGCCTCCTGTGACCACGCGGCCCAGGTCGGCACGATCGCCGGCGGCCGCGAGCAGCTCGGTCTGCGCGTCGCCCTCGTAGCCCGCGGGGGCGACGACGACGACCTGCAGGGGTGCCGCAGCGAACACGCCGTCGAGGGCGTGCCGCAGGATGGTCCGTCCGTCGATGCCGACGAAGGCCTTGGGTGCACCCGCCTCGAGGCGGGTGCCGGAACCGGCGGCGACGACGATGATCGCGGTGTGCGGGACGGGGAGGATGCTCACAGCTTCACGTTACCCGCGGGAACGACGAAAGGCGGGTGCCGCAGCACCCGCCTTTCGTCGTTGACGTCTCAGGACGCGAGGACCTCGTCGAGCAGCGCGCCCGCCTTGTCCTCGTCGATCTTCTCGGCCAGTGCCAGCTCCGAGATGAGGATCTGCCGGGCCTTGGCCAGCATCCGCTTCTCGCCCGCGGACAGGCCGCGGTCCTGGTCGCGACGCCAGAGGTCGCGCACGACCTCGCTCACCTTGATGACGTCGCCGGACGCGAGCTTCTCCAGGTTCGCCTTGTACCGGCGCGACCAGTTGGTGGGCTCCTCGGTGAACGGCGCACGCAGCACCTCGAACACATGGTCGAGGCCCTCCTTGCCGATCACGTCGCGAACGCCGACGAGGTCGACGTTCTCGGCCGGGACCTCGATGATGAGATCGCCCTGCGTGACGTTGAGCTTCAGGTACTTCTTCGCCTCGCCCTTGATGATGCGCTCCTTGACCTCGATGATGGTCGCAGCGCCATGGTGCGGATAGACGACGGTCTCGCCAACCTCAAAAAGCATAAAAACATGTCCTTTCGGCAACCTCAAGGATACCACAGGGGATATGCGCTAAGGTTCGCGCTTCCCGTTCCCAGCGGTCCCTCGACTTACCCATAGAATGGGGAGGGATATCCCGTCGGACCTCAGGAGGACCCGTGAAATCGCGCCTTGTCGCGTCTGCCGCCATCAGCGCCCTCGTTCTGCTCGGCGCGACCGGGTGCACGTTCATCACGCCGCAGTCGACGAAGATCGAGTACGCAGCCTCCGACGGCGTGAACGTCTCGGATCAGGACGGCCCCATCGCCGTCCGCAACGCCCTGATCATCGCCAACGAGGACGGCACTGTCGGCAACTTCGTCGGCGCCGTGGTCAACCCGTCGCAGGACCGCGCCACCCTCACCGTCTCGCTGGAGGGCGGCGATCCCTTCACGATCACCGTGCCGGCCGGCGGGACCATCAGCTTCGGCGCCGACGAAGAGCCTGTGGAGATCACGGGGCTCGACACCAAGCCCGGTGCCACCGTCGCGATGCACTTCCAGTCCGGCGACTCCGCCGGTGTGACGACCGAGATCCCGGTCCTCGACGGCACCCTGCCGTACTACTCGGATCTCGCTCCTCAGGACTGAGTCCCCAGACAGACGCGAGAGGCCGGCACCCGTGGGTGCCGGCCTCTCGCGTCTGTCATCAGCCCTCGAAGCGATACCCCAGGCCGCGGACGGTCACGAGCATCACCGGCTCGCTGGGGTTCTCCTCGATCCGCGAACGGATGCGCTTGATGTGCACGTCGAGCGTCTTGGTGTCGCCGAAGTAGTCGCTCCCCCACACGCGGTCGATCAGCTGGCCCCGCGTGAGCACGCGTCCCGAGTTGCGCATCAGCACCTCCAGGAGCTCGAACTCCTTCAACGGCATGTTGATCTGCTCGCCGGCGACAGCCACCGTGTGCCGATCGATGTCGAGCGAGACGCGCCCGCCCTCCAGCACCCGCTCGTCGAGCTCGCCCTCGGCCTGCACGACCCGCCGCAGCACCGCCCGCATCCGCGCGAGCAGCTCCCGCGAGGAGTAGGGCTTGGTGATGTAGTCGTCCGCGCCGAGCTCGAGCCCCACGACGATGTCGACCTCGGAGTCCTTCGCCGTGAGCATGATGATGGGCACGGCCGACGTGGACCGGATCTGCCGGCACACCTCGGTCCCCGGCATGCCGGGCAGCATGAGGTCGAGCAGCACGATGTCGGCACCGCGCTCCCGGAAGGCCGTCAGCGCTCCCGGACCGTCCTCCGCGATCTCCACCTCATAGCCCTCGCGGCGGAGCAGGTAGGCGAGCGGGTCGGCGAGGTCGGGCTCGTCTTCGACGAGAAGGATGCGGGTCATGCGGTCTCTCCATTTCGGACGCGCGTCGCCCCGGTCGTGGGGGCGGCCTTGCGCGTGCGCTTCTTCTTGTTCTTCTTGCCCTGTCCGGCGTTCGCGGGAGCATCGATGCGGGGCAGACGGATGGTGAACGTGGACCCGCGGCCGGGGCGCGACCACAGCCGCACCTCTCCCCCGTGCCGCTGGGTGGCGTGCTTGACGATGGACAGTCCGAGACCCGTGCCGCCGGTGCGCCGGGAGCGGGCCTCATCCGCGCGATAGAACCGCTCGAAGATGCGCTCGCGGTCGGCCTCGGCGATCCCGATGCCCTGGTCGGAGACGGCGATCTCCACGACGTCGTCGTCGGCCTTCACGCCGACACCGACCCGGGAGCCGCGGGGCGAGTAGACGATGGCGTTGGCGATGAGGTTGCCGACGGCCTCGATGAGGATCTGCGCGTCGCCGCGGACCCACACGCCGCGGTCGCCGCCACGGGCGAGCTCGACACCCGCGGAGTCGGCCTGCACGACGTGGGCTTCGATCGAGGAGGCGATGACCTCGTCGATCGAGACGGGGGCGACCTCGGTCAGCCCGTCCTCCGCCTGCAGCCGGGACAGACTCATGATGCGTCCGGTGAGCTGACCGAGGCGGCCCGCCTCCGCCGAGATCCGGGACGCGAATGCCCGCACCTGGGCGGGGTCGTCGGCGGCGGACTCGATGGCCTCGGCGAGCAGGCTCACGGCCCCGACGGGCGTCTTGAGCTCGTGACTCGTGTTGGCCACGAAGTCCCGGCGCATCTGGTCCAGGCGCTCCTGCTCGGTCACGTCGCGGATGATGAGGAGCACGAGGCGCGTGCCGATCGCGCTCGCCCTGGCCGACACCAGGCGGGGGTCGAGGCTGAGACCGCCGCGGGTGATCCGCAGGGACTCGGTCGCGGTCTCCCCCCGTCGAGCGGACGCCCCGCACGAGCTGCCGGAGCTCCGGGTTCTCGAGCGTCGATCCGACCTCGATCCCGAACCGCGCGGCGGCCTTCGACGTGGCGAGCACCAGCCCGGAGACATCGACGACGCACGCGGCGTCGTCCATGCTGCGCAGCACGTCGGTGATCCCGGTCGGGATCGTCATCGACGTCTCCTCCTCCGCCCGCGCCCGCGCCCGATACGCCCAGACGACGAGGAGCGAGAGGCCCACCCCGATCGCCAACCCGATGGCGAGGGAGGACAGCGCGAGCTGCGGCAGGGTCATGACTCCAGCGTAGAGCGCGTTCACCGTCGATCCGGCGGGTTTCCGCGCCATCCCGGGGAGCGGAGACGTACTATTCACTCGCCGGGCACCGTTCGTTAACCTTCGGAGCAGACAATCGCTTCAGGCCTGCGCGCGCGCAGTCCTCACCCCTGCGGACGCCCCGCCGCCCCGCGCTGGACCGTCAGCCGGATCCGAACGAAAGGTTGCGCCCACCATGCGCGAAGTCTTCCACCAGTCCCTCGAGGACCTGCAGTCCCGCCTCGTCGAGATCGCCGAGCTCGTCACGGTCTCCATCGACAAAGCCACCCGCGCCTTCGCCACGAGCGACGTCGCCCTGGCCGAGGAGGTCATCGCCGACGACGCCAAGATCGACGAGCTCGCGGTGGCGCTGGACGAGCAGGCCATCGAGATCCTCGCCCGCCAGCAGCCGGTCGCGCGCGACCTCCGCATCGTCGTCACCGCACTCCGCGTCAGCGCGTCCCTGGAGCGGATGGGCGACATGTCCGAGCACATCGCCCAGCTCGCCCGCCTGCGGTTCCCGGAGCGCGCGATCCCGAAGGGACTCAAGGGCACGTTCGTGAAGATGGGCGAGCTCGACGTGGAGATCTCCCGCACGCTCACGGAGCTCCTCCGCACCCAGGACCTGAAGTTCGCGGATGCCATCCGCAACGCCGATGACGACGTCGATGAGCTGCACGCCAGCGTCTTCGAGAAGGTGCTCAGCGACAACTGGAAGGGCGAGGCCGTCGCCACGGTCGATGCGACGCTCGCCAGCCGGTACCACGAGCGCTTCGCGGACCACGCGGTCGCCGTCGCCAAGAAGGTCGTCTACCTCGCGACGGGCGACTGGCACGTCGAGGAGGAGGACATCGCCCTCGCGGTGGAGCAGCAGGAGCAGCTCGGCCACGCCTGACGAGACCCCGCCTCATCGCCGAGACCCCCTGCTGCAGTCGCCTGCGGCAGGGGGTCTCGACGTGAAACCGGGGTCTCGGTTACTTCTTGCCCTGGGCGGCCACGGCCGCGGCACCGGCGGCGGCGGCCTCCGGGTCGAGGTACCGGCCGGGACCGGTCGGCGCGTTGTTCTCGTCGAGCTCGTACACCAGCGGAATGCCGGTCGGGATGTTCAGGCCGGCGATGTCGTCGTCGCTGATGCCCTCGAGGTGCTTGACGAGGCCCCGCAGCGAGTTGCCGTGCGCCGTCACGAGCACGGTCTTGCCGGCTTCGAGGTCGGGAACGATCTCCGCGTCCCAGTAGGGCAGAAGGCGGTCGATGACGAGCTTCAGCGACTCCGTGCGCGGCGCCTCGCCGTCGATGCCCTCGTAGCGGGCGTCACCGACCTGGCTGAACTCGCTCGCGTCGTCCAGCGGGGGCGGCGGCACGTCGAACGAGCGGCGCCACAGCTGGAACTGCTCCGGGCCGAACTCCTCGAGCGTCTGCGCCTTGTCCTTGCCCTGCAGCGCCCCGTAGTGGCGCTCGTTGAGCCGCCACGAGCGCTTCACCGGGATCCACAGCCGGTCGGCGGCATCCAGCGCGATGTCGGCGGTCTGGATCGCCCGGCTCAGCAGGGACGTGTGCAGCACGTCGGGCAGGATGCCGGACTCGGCGAGCAGCTCACCGCCGCGACGGGCCTCGCCCTTGCCCTGCGCGGTCAGGCGGACATCCACCCAGCCGGTGAAGAGGTTCAGTTCGTTCCACTCGCTCTGGCCGTGGCGGAGCAGGATCAGGGTGCGCTTCGCAGTCATGTCGTCAGTTTATCCGGGGCGCGGAGCGGGCACAGCGGCGGAGGAGGGAGGATGGACGCATGGCGTCATCTCCCCTCGGTCGGCCGACCCGCGGCACGACAGGGACGAACCGGCTGCGTCGGAACGACCGGTGGATCGCCGCCTCCCCCGCCTTCCGACGCGCGGCCGACCCCCTCGTCGTCGACCTCGGCTTCGGAGCGAGCGGGGTCACCGCGTTCGAGCTGGCCGCCCGACTGCGACGCGTGCGGCCGGATGCGGAGGTGCGCGGCCTGGAGCTCGACCCGGACCGGGTGGCCACCGCGGAGCAGCAGCTCGTCGAGGTCCAGGCCGGCCGCACGCCCTTCCCTGCCGATCTCCGCGTCTCCTTCGCTCGCGGCGGGTTCGAGGTGCCGCTCCCGGGCGGTCGCCGGCCCGCCGTCATCCGGGCGATGAACGTCTTGCGGCAGTACGACGAGGCCGAAGTCGGGGGCGCGTGGCGCACGATGACCGGCCGGCTCGCTCCGGACGGGCTGCTCGTGGAGGGGACGTGCGACGAGATCGGACGCGTCGCGAG
This sequence comes from Microbacterium sp. K36, assembly GCF_004794355.1. Classification (NCBI taxonomy): domain Bacteria; kingdom Bacillati; phylum Actinomycetota; class Actinomycetes; order Micrococcales; family Microbacteriaceae; genus Microbacterium; species Microbacterium sp. K36. The sequence goes on from NZ_SSDN01000062.1 coordinate 69,854, forward strand.
CTGGGTGGACGTGGATCCCCTGGGCACTCCGGTCCGCTTCACGGTGTCCCTCCGGCTTCGTGAGCTCGAGGTCCCGAGCATCGTGGCGGAGCGGCTGCCCAAGGCACTCATCCACCGCAACGTCCCCGGCGAGCGCATCCACGCACTGCTGGTCGATCTGGACCGGGAGTGGGAGCGCGCCGCTCCCCTGTCGACGTTCGGAGCCACGCAGCGCTTCCTTGCCGCGGTGGCCGCGTTGCGTGACCAGGGCTGGCCTGTGCAGGGCGGGCGGAGCCGGTGGCGGCTGGGCGAGCTCACCCTGCCGTGGAGCGCCGTGGCACCGGCCTGACGGTACGTCGCCCCGGCGGCCCTGCTGTATTCCGGTGCGCACCTCACCACGGGCCTGCGCACCGCTAGCGTCGTACGCGGCGGGCCGTACCGACGCGTGCGCCGACTCGATCGCCATGCGTTCCCAGGGCAGGAGAGGCGATGACGACCGAGAACGCGAAGGCGGAAGGATCCGCGGAGGCGCAGGAGAACGAACGCGAACGACTCGGCGACGTCCTGACGTCGGCGCAGGACTTCGCCCACGAGCAGTCCGGCTACCGGACGGCCTTGAAGGCGCGGCACCTGCAGATGATCGCCCTCGGCGGCGCGATCGGGACCGGGCTGTTCATGGGGGCGGGCGGACGCCTGAACGCCGCAGGACCCCTGCTGGCCGTCTCCTACCTGGTGTGCGGGGTGTTCGCCTTCTTCATCCTCCGCGCCCTCGGAGAGCTCGTCATCCACCGCCCCTCCTCCGGATCGTTCATCTCGTACGCGCGGGAGTTCTACGGCGAGAAGCTGGCCTTCGCCGCCGGCTGGCTGTACCTGCTGAACTGGGGCATGACGGCGATCGTCGACTCCACCGCCGTGGCACTCTACGTCCACTACTGGTCGGCGTTCCGCGTCGTCCCCCAGTGGCTGCTCGCGCTGATCGCCCTGGTTGTCGTCGTCGGCCTCAACCTCGTCTCGGTCCGGCTGTTCGGCGAGATGGAGTTCTGGTTCGCGCTCGTGAAGGTCGCCGCGCTCGCCCTCTTCCTCGTGATCGGCGTGGTGTTCCTCGCGGCCGGCTGGCAGACGGACCAGGGACCGACGGGAGTCGCGATGCTCGCCGCCCACGGAGGCTTCGCGCCGGAAGGGGTGCTCCCCGCCGTGATCGTGATGCAGGGGGTCGTCTTCGCCTACGCCTCCATCGAGCTGGTCGGCACCGCCGCGGGCGAGACGGAGAACCCGGAGAAGGTGATGCCCCGGGCCGTCAACTCGGTGATCCTGCGCATCGCCGTGTTCTACGTCGGGTCGGTGCTGCTGCTCGCCCTCCTGCTCCCGTACACGGTGTACCGGGCCGGGGAGAGCCCGTTCGTGACGTTCTTCTCGCACGTGGGAGGGCCGAATGTGGGGGCGGTGGCCGGCAGCGCCATGAACTTCATCGTGATCACCGCCGCGGTCTCGGGGCTGAACGCCGGCCTGTACTCGACGGGGCGGGTCTTCCGCTCGCTCGCGGCCTCCGGTGCCGCACCACGCGCGACCGGCCGGATGAGCCGTCGCGGTGTGCCCGTCGTGGGCATCCTCGTCACCGCCGTGTTCGCCCTCGCCGGTGTCCTGCTGAACGCGGTGGTTCCGGGACAGGCCTTCGAGATCGTGCTCAACATGTCCGCGCTGGGGATCATCGCGGCCTGGGCGACCATCATCCTGTGCCAGCTCCGGCTGTACCGGCTGTCGCGACGCGGACTCGTCGAACGACCGTCGTTCCGCCTCTTCGGCGCGCCCTACACCTCGTACCTGACGCTCGCGTTCCTCGGGTCCGTCGTCGTGCTCATGGCCTTCGACTATCCGACGGGCACCTGGACGGTCGCCAGCCTCGGCGTGCTGATCCCTGCGCTCATCGGCGGCTGGTTCCTGGCCCGGGGACGGATCGCGGAACTCGCCGGGAAGCGCTCGACGGCCGGACCGGGAGTCGAGGTCTGACGGACGTGCGACTCAGGCGCCGGTGTCGCGAGGATCGGGCGCCGTCGGGCGGCGGGACAGCCGCGTCAACCGCGGGATGTCCGCGGTGGCGCCGGCATCGGCCGGGACGATGATCTGCTGGGACGCGGCGATGTCGATCCCCTCGGCCCGGACGACGAGGTCGCCGACGGGAGCGCGGCGGGACAGGAGGGCGAGGGCGATCGGCCCATCCTCGTGATGCCGCGCGGACGAGGTGATGTGCCCGACCTCGTCATCACCCGCGAACACGGGGGCTCCGGGTTCCGGCAGCACGGCGTCGCTGCCGTCGAGCTGGAGCAGGGCGAGCCGTCGCGGCGGATGGCCAAGGTTATGCACCTTCGCGACGGTCTCCTGCCCGCGGTAGCAGCCCTTGTTCAGGTGCACGGCGCTGCGGAGCCAGTCCGACTCGTGCGGCAGCGACCGCTCATCCACCTCGGCCGCCCACCGCGGACGCCAGGCGGCGATGCGCAGCGCTTCGGCGGCGAGGAGACCGGCGGCATCCTCCCGATCGAACTCCGCGGTGAGCACGCGCGCCGCCGTCTCCGGCACGATTCCGATCCGCCAGGCGAGGTCAGCTCCGGGGTGCGCGGCCACATCCGCGTACTGATGGCCACCGACGGCGACGTGCTGCCACGGGTCGACCCAGATCCGCGCATCCTCCAGGCCGCGCACGCGCTCGGCCGCGGGTCCGCCGTCGACGAATCCGAGCAGCGCGAGGTCGGGGCGCAGCTCGACCGTGGCCTGGGTGCGGAACTTCATCCGCGTCAGCCAGGTCGCGAGCCCCTCCGCGTCATCCGCGTCCGCCAGGAGCCAGGTCGAGGTGCCGTCGTCGAGGACGCCCGCGGCGTGCTCGACGCGCCCCTGCGGATCGAGGACGAGGAGCTCGGTGCTCTCCCCCGCCTGCAGTCGACCCACCGCCTGCGACGTGATGGAGTCGAGCCAGGGAAGGCGTTCGGGGCCCGAGACCTCGATGACCGCGCGGTCGTCGAGGGGCGCGATCGCCGTTCCGGCCGCGAGACGGCGCTGCTCGCGGAACGGGTCGCCGAAGTGGGCGATGCCGCGCTCCCCCGCGGTCGCGCCGGGGACGCCGTCGAAGACGCTGCTGCTCACGGTGTGCTCCGTTCAGACGCGGGCGAGCCGCGCCGAGGCGTGCGCCCGCAGAGGTGTGCCGAGGGCGGCGATGTCCCACGCCCAGAGCAGGTGCCCGTCGACGAGTCCGTACATCCGCGAGGCGGAGCCGTAGTCCTTGGCGCCCGCACCGCGCACGATCGCGTCCGACGTGAGGTCGACCCGGGGTCCGTTGATCTCGCCGAGGTAGTACTCGAGCATGCCGTCCGAGCGCGCCAGCGACACCTCGAGCGGGAACGCGCCGTTGGCGGACCGCAGAGCCTCCACGTCATCGACCGTGCGGGTGACGGGCGTCGCCGTCGGCGGCAGCAGCGCCGGTCCCGCGTCGGTCGCCGCGGCCGGACGCGCCAGCCGCCAGAAACCGGACTCGGCGGTCAGCGGGACGGCGGGCGCACCCTCGTCACCGACGAAGGTCGCCGTGGCCGCGTAGTTCAGGAACGGTCCGCCATCGTGGCTGAAGCTGACGCGATGCGTGAACTCGCCCTGCAGACGCTCCTCGCCGACCGGGTAGTCGATCACCCCGGACCCCTCCCACACGCCGATCAGCCACGCCAGCGGGGCGAGGTCGGCGGGAAGGTCGGTGGGGAGTTCGATCATGTCGTCAGCGCTGGCCGCGGAAGAGGTTGCGCAGCACCACGGCCGACACGAAAACGATCGCGAGGCTCGCCAGGCCGAGCAGGCCGATGAAGAAGATTTCGAGCGCCATGATGTCCATGACCTCCACCTTACCCCCGGCGATCCGGGTCAGGAGGGGATGAGGGCGGCCAGGCCGAAGCCGACCGAGATGATCCCCATCAGCAGCAACGAACCGGTCACACTGCTCGCGACGCGGAAGATGAAGCCCTGCGTGCGGCCGTACCAGAGCTGCACGGCGAAGGACAGGAGCACGACCGCCCCGAAGCCCACCAGCATCCAGGGGATGCGCCACTCCTCGGGAGCGAAGATCCCGATGACGATGCTGCCGACGAACGCGGTCGCCCAGACGGCGATGACGCCGGTGAAGGCGTTGCGGGGCGCGAGTGCCGGTTCTGACATGTCTCCATTCTTGCGCATCGGTGGCCGCTATCATGGCGGCACGGCGTCGATCCCCCCGCCGGTGAGGAGTGCGCGTGGCCCTGGTGCTGGTTCTGACCAATGCTCCGCTCTCGGAGCAGGTGCTGCCCGCCCTCGAGCTGCTGAGCCATCGCACGCGGCAGATCCCGGCGGAGCCGGCGCAGCTGATCAATGCCCCGGAGTACGACATCGTGATCGTCGACGGCCGTCACGACCTCGTCGGGGCGAAGTCGCTGTGCCGACTGCTGCGGGCTACCGGGCAGGACGCGCCGCTCCTGCTGGTCGTGACCGAGGGCGGCATGAGCGCCCTGTCCGGCGAATGGGGCATCGACGACGTCCTGCTGGCGACGGCCGGCCCGGCGGAGATCGACGCGCGCGTGCGCCTCGCCCTCGCCCGGCGGGACGAGGTCGCGGAACCGGCGCGGGTGCAGGCCTCTGGCGTCACGATCGACGAGCAGTCCTACTCGGCGAAGCTGCACGGCCGACCGCTGGATCTCACCTACAAGGAGTTCCAGCTCCTGCACTTCCTCGCCACCCATCCCTCGCGGGTGTTCACCCGCGAGCAGCTGCTCAGCGAGGTGTGGGGGTACGACTACTTCGGCGGCACCAGGACCGTCGACGTGCACGTGCGACGGCTGCGCGCCAAGCTCGGCGATCAGGAGCAGATCATCGGCACCGTGCGCAACGTCGGGTACCGCTTCAACGTCTACGAGGACGACAGCCTGGTCGGCTCGCGCTGACCGCCGTTCACACGCCCGACACCTGCCGGTGCTTAGATGTACCCCATGATCGATCCCGCACTCGCCGACGCCGGACTCGGTGACGCCGAAGACGACGACTTCGACGACGCCGTCGAGGCGCCGGACTCGCAGCTCCCCGACCATCGCTACCTGGACCGCGAGCTGAGCTGGCTCGCGTTCAACCAGCGGGTGCTCGAACTCGCGGAGGATCCGACGCTGCCCGAGCTGGAGCGGGCGAATTTCCTGGCGATCTTCGCCAGCAACCTCGACGAGTTCTTCATGGTGCGCGTGGCCGGTCTCAAGCGGCGCATCATGACCGGTCTCGCCGTGCCGACCAACATCGGGCGCTCGCCCGTCGACGCCCTCGCCGACATCTCGCGGGAGGCGCACGCGCTCCAGCTCCGCCACGCGGACGCCTGGACGAAGCTCGTCCGTCCGGCTCTCGCCGATTCCGGCATCGAGATCACGGAGTGGTCGGACCTCACCGACGACGAGCGCAGGGCACTGTCGGACTACTTCGGAGCGCAGGTCTTCCCGGTGCTGATGCCGCTGGCGGTCGACCCGGCGCATCCGTTCCCCTACATCTCCGGACTCTCCCTGAACCTCGCCATCCGCATCCGCAACGCGAGGACCGGCCGCCAGGAGTTCGCGCGCCTCAAAGTGCCGCCCATGCTCCCCCGCTTCGTCGAGGTCCCGGGCGGCGGGGAGATCAAGCGTTTCCTGCGGCTGGAGGAACTCATCGCCAACCACCTCGGCGACCTCTTCCCCGGCATGGAGGTGCTGGACCACCACGCGTTCCGCCTCACCCGCAACGAGGATGTGGAGATCGAGGAGGACGAGAGCGAGAACCTCATCCAGGCGCTCGAGGCCGAGCTGCTGCGTCGTCGGTTCGGTCCGCCCATCCGGCTCGAGATCACCGACGACATGGACGATGTCACCATGGACCTGCTGGTCCGGGAACTCGACATCACCGACCTCGAGGTCTACCGCCTGCCTGGACCGCTCGACCTCCGCGGACTGTTCGACCTGTCGCGGATCGACCGTCCGGACCTGCGGTATCCGCCGCACCTGCCCACCACCGCCGTCGCCTTCCAGCCCGCGGGGTCGAGCAACCGAGCCGATATCTTCAAGGCGATCCGCAAGTCCGACGTCCTCGTGCACCACCCGTACGAGTCGTTCACCACGAGCGTGCAGGCGTTCCTCGAGCAGGCCGCCCGCGACCCGCACGTGCTCGCCATCAAGCAGACGCTGTACCGGACCTCCGGTGACAGTCCCATCGTGCAGGCGCTCATCGACGCGGCCGAGGCCGGCAAGCAGGTGCTCGCCCTCGTCGAGGTGAAGGCGCGATTCGACGAGGCCAACAACATCGTGTGGGCGCGCAAGCTGGAGAAGGCCGGCGTGCACGTGGTGTACGGCCTCGTCGGGCTCAAGACCCACTGCAAGCTCGCCCTCGTCATCCGCGAGGAGGACGGCAGGCTCCAGCACTACTCGCACGTCGGCACGGGCAACTACAACCCGAAGACCAGCCGCATCTATGAGGACTTCGGACTGTTCACCGCCGACGCCCAGGTGGGCAAGGACCTCACCCGGCTGTTCAACGAGCTCAGCGGCTACGCCATCGAGAAGAAGTTCAAGCGCCTCCTCGTCGCGCCGCTGCACCTCCGCAAGGGTCTCGTCCGGCTGATCGACGCCGAACGTCGGATCGCCGAAGCGGGCAAGCCGGCGCACATCCGCATCAAGGTCAACTCGATGGTCGACGAGGAGATCATCGACGCGCTCTATCGCGCGAGTGCCGCGGGGGTGAAGGTCGACGTGTGGGTGCGCGGCATCTGCAGCCTGCGGACCGATCTCGACGGGATCAGCGACAACATCACGGTCCGCAGCATCCTCGGCCGCTACCTCGAGCACTCCCGCATCTTCACGTTCGAGAACGACGGCGACCCCCAGGTGTACATCGGCAGCGCCGACATGATGCACCGCAACCTCGACCGCCGCGTCGAGGCCCTGGTCCGCGTCACGGATCCCGCGCATCTCAAGGAGCTCACCGCCTTCTTCGACCTGGCGATGGATGACCGGACCTCATCGTGGCACCTCGGCCGCGACGGCGTCTGGGAGCGCCACGCCGTGGACGCCGACGGCAAGCCGCTCGTCGACCTGCAGGATAAGACCATGGGGATGATCCAGCGACGTCGTCGGGCGCGGGCGGTTCGATGACGGCGCGGCAGGTCCAGCTCCCGCCGTCCGCGGCCGAGGCGAAGTGGGCGGACAAGGCCGTGTACGCGGCCGGTGCCGTCGTGTGGCGTCTGGTCGACGGCAAGCTGCGGATCCTGCTCATCCACCGCACGAAGTACCGCGACGTCACCCTGCCGAAGGGGAAGGTCGACCCGGGCGAGATGCTCGCGGAGACCGCCGTGCGCGAGGTGCACGAGGAGACCGGCATCCGGGTGGCGCTCGGCGTACCGGTCGGGATCAGCCGCTACCACCTCGCGTCCCGCAAGCAGAAGGTCGTCCACTACTGGGCGGCCGAGGCGACGGACGCCGCGATCCGCGCCTCGACCTTCGTGCCCAACCGCGAGATCGCCGCCCTCGAGTGGGTCAGCGTGAAGAAGGCCCGTGCCGCGCTGAGCTACCCCGTGGATCTGGAGATCCTGGATGCGTTCGCGGCGCTGGTGGACGACGGCGTGCTGCGGACCTTCCCGGTGATCGCACTGCGGCACGCGAAGGCCCTGCCCCGCTCGGAGTGGGACAAGGCGGACGCCGCGCGGCCGCTCTCCGACCGCGGGAAGCGTCAGGCCAAGGCCATCGTCGGGCCGCTCCGCGCGTTCGGGGTGCGCAAGATCGTCACCAGCGACGCGGTGCGCTGCGTGCAGACCGTCACGCCGCTCGCCAAGGCCCTGGACCGCAAGCCGGTACTCACCGAGAAGATCAGCCAGGACGCCTGGGAGGACGGCGTCGCCGACCTCCGCTCCGTCGTCGGCCGCCGCATCCGCGCCGGCAAGCCCGCCGTGCTCTGCAGCCACGGCCCCGTCCTGCCTGCGCTCCTCTCGGAGATCGCCCTCGCGACCGGCACCGTGCACGGCTCGTACGTCGGCAGCGCCGCCGATCTGGAGACCGGCGCGTTCTCCGTGGTGCACGTCTCGGCGACCAACCCCGGCTCCGGCATCATCTCGATCGAGACCCACGCGCCGAAGGTCTGACCACGTTCGAGTCGCGCACTTCGCTGCATCTGGGCCGGAAATGGCGCAAAGTGGGCGATTCGAAAGGGCGCGCGGTGACAGGGGCCGGCTCCAGAGAGTCGCCGGTCGTTCACCTGCCGTTCACCTGCGCGGGAGAGTCTCGTTAACCGTCGCCCCTAGCGTCACTGTGTGCCCTGCACCGGGCCCCACCCCTCCAAGATCGAAGGATCCACAGTGAAGATCTCCCGAATCGCACGAATCGGCGCCATCGGCGCCGTCGCCGCTCTCGCCCTCGCCGGCTGTGCCGCGAACGAAGGCGGAGCCGGCGGCTCCAGCGAAGAGCCCTCGGAGTCCACGCTCTCCGGCACGATCGACGCGACCGGCGCCTCCTCGCAGACCGCAGCCCAGGAGGCCTGGGTCGCCGCCTTCCAGACCGCCCACCCCGACGTGACGGTCAACTACGAGCCCACCGGCTCCGGCACCGGCCGCGAGAACTTCCTCGAGGGCGGCAGCAACTTCATCGGCTCGGACCGCGCGTTCAACGACGAGGAGCTCGCCGCCGGCGGCTTCGGCGCCTGCACCACCGACGACATCGTCGAGGTCCCCCTCTACATCTCTCCCGTCGCCGTCGCCTTCAACCTCGAGGGCTCGACACGCTGAACCTCGACGCCGCCACGATCGCGGGCATCTTCGCCGGCACGATCACCAACTGGAACGACGAGGCCATCGCCGCCCTGAACGACGGCGTCGAGCTCCCCGACCTGGCGATCTCGCCGGTGCACCGCTCCGACCCCTCCGGCACGCAGGAGACCTTCGCCAAGTACCTCAGCGCGACGGCTCCCGACGTCTGGACCTACGAGGTCTCCGACGAGTGGCCGATCCAGGGTGGCGAGGCCGCTCAGGGCACCTCGGGCGTGAAGCAGGCCCTCACCGCCGGCAACGGTGCGATCGGCTTCCTCGACGCCTCCCAGGCGGACGGCCTCGGCCAGGTGGCCGTGGGCGTCGGCGAGGACTTCGTCTCCTACTCGGCCGAGGCCGCGGCGAAGCTCGTCGAGGGCTCGCCGCTCGCCGAGGGCCGCGGCGAGGGCGACCTCGTCTTCGACGTCGACCCGGCCGCCGCCGCGGACGGCGCCTACCCGATCGCGCTGGTCAGCTACCTCATCGGCTGCGAGCAGTACGAGGACAGCAACGTCGCGGAGCTCGTGAAGGAGTACTTCACGTACATCGCGAGCGCCGAGGGCCAGGACGCGGCTGCCGAGAACGCCGGCAGCGCCCCGATCTCGGACGGCCTGCGCGAGCAGGTCCAGGCCGCGATCGACCTCATCCAGGTCGGCTGATCCTGCCGATCCACTGACGACGGTGCCCCCGCGTCCCCGAGCGGGCGCGGGGGCTCCGCCAGGTCAGCACCCGATCCATCTCCACCCGGCCCGAAAACAGGGAGATCATGAGCACGACCGCGCAGGAGCCGACAACGGCACCGGCACCGACACCGGCGCCGCCCACACCGATCAAGGCCAAGCAGCGCCTCGGCGACCGGGTCTTCTCCGGTACCGCGCTGGCGGCCGGCATCATCATCCTGGTCGTGCTGGCGCTCGTCGCGGCCTTCCTCATCATCCAGAGCCTGCCGGCTTTCCAGCTCGACACCACCGACAACCACATCCTCCGGGGCGAGTCGTTCTGGGTGTACGTGTGGCCGCTCGTCTTCGGCACCCTCTGGGCCTCCTTCATCGCCCTGCTGATCGCCGCCCCGATCGCCATCGGCATCGCGCTCTTCATCTCGCACTACGCCCACCGCCGGCTCGCGTCGTTCCTCGGCTACATCATCGATCTGCTCGCCGCGGTGCCCTCCGTGGTGTTCGGACTCTGGGGCGGCCTCGTGCTCGCCCCCATGCTCCAGCCGATCTACGTGTGGCTCAACGAGAACGCCTCGTGGGTGCCGTTCTTCGGCGGTCAGGTCTCCGCGACGGGCAAGACCATCCTCACCGCCGCCCTCGTCCTCGCCGTGATGTGCATCCCGATCATGACCGCCATCTGCCGCGAGGTCTTCCTGCAGACCCCGAAGCTCCACGAGGAGGCGGCCCTCGCCCTCGGCTCCACGCGCTGGGAGATGGTCCGCATGGCCGTGCTCCCCTTCGCGCGCGGCGGCATGGTGTCGGCGGCGATGCTGGCCCTCGGCCGCGCGCTCGGCGAGACGATGGCGGTGACGATGGTGCTCTCCCCGTCGGCGGTCGTCAGCTTCCTCGTGCTCACCGCCACCAACCCCACGCCGATCCCCGCGAACATCGCGCTCGCCTTCCCGGAGGCGCACGGCACCGGCGTGAACACGCTGATCGCGACCGGCCTCATCCTCTTCGTCGTGACCTTCGCGGTCAACGCGCTGGCGCGCTGGATCGTCGCCCGCCGCGCCGAGTTCTCGGGAGCGAACTGACATGACCGCCCTCACCAGCGCTCCGCCCGCCGCGAGCACCACCGCGCTCACCTCAGGCCGCCTGCCGAAATGGGCGCCCTGGGCCCTCCTCGGCGTCTCGTTCGTCGTCTCCGCCGCAGTGTTCGGCGTCGCCGCTGCCGGCTCCGACACCCCGCTCGCCGATTTCAACATCGCGGGCACCGTCATCGTCGGCATCCTGCTCTACATGGTGATCATCACGGTGATCTCGTCCATCGCCGAGAGCCGTCGCAAGGCCGTCGACCGCCTGATGACGGCCCTCGTCGCCACGGCCTTCCTCATCGCCCTGCTGCCGCTGATCTCCCTGCTGTGGACCGTGGTGGCGAACGGCGTCGAACGGTTCGACGCCGAGTTCTTCACGTACTCGATGCGCAACGTCGTCGGCGACGGCGGCGGTATCGTGCACGCCATCTGGGGCACGGTCCTCATCACGCTGACGGCCACCATTATCTCGGTGCCGGTCGGTCTGATGACCTCGATCTACCTCGTCGAGTACGGCCGCGGCAAGATCGCCAAGGCCATCACATTCTTCGTCGACGTGATGACGGGCATCCCCTCGATCGTCGCGGGTCTGTTCATCTACGCGGTGTTCGCCCTCCTGATCCGTCCCGGCATCTCGATGGGCTTCATGGGCGCTCTCGCCCTCGCCGTGCTGATGACGCCGGTCGTCGTCCGAGGTAGCGAGGAGCTGCTCCGGATCGTCCCGAACGAGCTGCGCGAGGCCTCCTACGCTCTGGGCGTGCCGAAGTGGCTCACGATCCTCAAGGTCGTCCTGCCCACCTCGATCGCCGGCATCATGACCTCGGTCATGCTCGCCATCTCCCGTGTGATCGGCGAGACCGCCCCGCTGCTGCTCACCGCCGGTTTCACGCAGAGCCTCAACACGAACATCTTCGACGGTCAGATGATGACCCTCCCGGTGTTCGCCTACAACCAGTACATGAACCAGGGCACGAACCCGGACGCCGCCGTCGCGCGCGCCTGGGCCGCAGCTCTCACCCTCATCCTCATCGTCATGGTGCTGAACCTGCTCGCCCGCCTGATCGCGAAGCTGTTCGCCCCGAAGGTCAACGGCCGCTGAGGCCCGACCACTCAGAATAGGAATCCACGTGTCCAAGAGCATCGAAGTCAACGACCTCAACGTCTACTACGGCAACTTCCTCGCGGTCGAAGGCGTCTCCCTCGACATCCAGCCGCGCAGCGTCACGGCCTTCATCGGCCCGTCGGGCTGCGGCAAGTCCACCTTCCTCCGCACCCTCAACCGCATGCACGAGGTCATCCCCGGTGCCCGCGTGGAGGGTGAGGTGCTGCTCGACGGCAAGGACCTCTACGGCGCCGGCGTCGACCCGGTGCTCGTGCGTCGCCAGGTCGGCATGGTGTTCCAGCGGCCGAACCCGTTCCCCACGATGTCGATCAAGGAGAACGTTCTCGCGGGTGTGAAGCTCAACAACAAGCGGATGTCGAAGAGCGAACAGGACGACCTCGTCGAGAAGTCCCTCACCGGTGCGAACCTGTGGAATGAGGTCAAGGACCGCCTCGACCGTCCGGGCTCCGGGCTCTCGGGTGGCCAGCAGCAGCGTCTCTGCATCGCCCGCGCGATCGCCGTCTCCCCGGAAGTGCTGCTGATGGACGAGCCGTGCTCCGCCCTCGACCCCATCTCGACCTACGCCATCGAGGAGCTGATCGGCGAGCTCAAGAACGAGTTCACGATCGTGATCGTGACGCACAACATGCAGCAGGCGAGCCGGGTCTCGGACAAGACCGCGTTCTTCAACATCGCCGGCACCGGCAAGCCCGGCAAGCTCATCGAGTACGACGACACCACGAGTATCTTCACCACCCCGTCGGTGCAGGCGACCGAGGACTACGTCTCCGGCCGCTTCGGCTGACCTGCACTCTCTTCGGTCTTCGGGCCCGGACGCCTCGCGTCCGGGCCCGTTCTCGTCACTCCGTCTCTCCCCGGGCACAACTTCGGATATGCCGTGCGACACGCCGGCACCCGCCCCAGGGCCGCGGCGCGTCCCCTTCGGTCTCCGAAGCCGTGCACGGGTCGTAAGTCCTGCACCGACGGGGCAGTGAGGAGGATCGTCCACAGAGGGCGGACTCTGAGGTCGAGACCGGGCGGAGAGACCGAGGCTGCGCGAATGATGGCGGGATGTGCACGGGGCGAGGGACGCAGGTGTGGACGTATGCCGCGCTCCGCGCCCGGCACGGACGACGGCAGATCGAGCGTCAGGTGCGCGGCGGCACCCTCGTCAAGGTGCGGCGCGGGGTCTACGCGACGGCCGCCGCGTGCGTGGAGGTCATGACCGCTGCTGCTCACGGCGGAGTCCTCGGCTGCGAGTCCGCGGCGCGGCACCTCGGGATCTGGGGGCTCGACGAGCCGGCTCTGCACGTCTGGATGCACCACGACCGCCATCAGTATCCGCACGAGGACTGCGACTGCGTGACGCACTGGGATGCTGCGACGTCCGGCAGTGCCTTCGAGCAGCCGGGGGTGCCCCTCGTACTCCGGCAAATCTACGGCTGCCGCGGGGCGGAGGCGTTCTTCGTCGCTCTGGAGTCCGCCCGGCGGCTCGGACTCATCGACGCGGTCGGGCTGCGCCGTCTCGGTGACCGGCTCGGGCCCGAGGGCCGCGACCTCATCGCCTTCTCGCGGGCCGACGCCGACAGCGGGCTGGAATCCTTGGTGCGGCTGAGGGTCCGACGCCACGGGTGGCGCGTGCGGACACAGGTCGGCGTGGTCGGGACGGGCCGGGTGGAACTCCTTATCGATGACTGGCTCATCATCGAGACGGACGGACGCGCCAACCACGAGGAGAGCTCTCTCCGGCACCGCGATCTGGTCCGCGATGCGACCGCCGCCGGCTGGGGCCACCCCACTCTCCGCTTCGACTACGCGATGGTCCTCCACGACTGGCCCCTCGTCGAGCGCGCCATCGTCGAGACCATGCGCCGCCGCCCCTGACCCCGCCGGCCCTGTGCCGTGCACGGCTTCGGAGATCATCGACGACACGCCGGTGTCGGGGCCGGGCCAGGGCGTGTCGTCCGGCATCTCCGAAGTCGTGCCCGGGGACCCGAGGACTCAGTCGCGCGGGGAGAGGAGGTAGGCGTTGAGGTCGTCTGTGAGGGCGGTGTCGACGGGGACCGGCGTGCCGTCGATCGCGGTGATGGCGGTGGCGAGACGGACGCTCGACACGAGCCATGCGGCGTCGGCCCGCGTCAGATCGGCGGCGGGGATGCGGTCGTAGCCGACCTCGAAGCCGCGCGCGAGGAGGTGGTCGTAGACGCTGAGCTGCGTGGTGCCGTGCAGGATCCCGCCGTTCGGGGCCGGCGTCGTGAAACTGTCGCCGAAGCGCAGGATGAGCGAGGCCGTCGGAGCCTCCAGCACGAAGCCGTCGCTCGACAGGAAGATCGCGTCGTCGGCTCCGCGGCGCTTGGCCTCGCGCAAGGCCGCCATGTTCACGGCGTAGGACAGCGTCTTGGCTCCGAGCAGCAGCCAGGGTGCCCGTTCCGCGGCGCCGAGGTCGTATCCGCGGTCGAGGGTCACGACCTTGACGCCGTTCCGCCGTACCGCGGCGAAGTCCGCCGCCGGAGCCGCGGTGACCCACGCGGTGGGCGTCGGCCCGTGCTCGACGCCGCGGCTGAGGATCAGCTTGATGACCGACTCCCCCGCCCCGAGCTGTGCGGCGGCCTGCTGGATCGCCTGCCGCCACTGCTCCTGGTTCGGCACCGGGAGGTCGCAGAGTCGCGCCGAGTGCGCAAGGCGTTCCAGATGCGGGACGACCTCCTGCGCATGTCCGTCGACGACGCCGATGGACTCGAACACGCCGTCGCCCCGTTGCGTGCTCAGCTCCCCGACGCTGAGGGCGGGGGCCGCGGCGTCCACCTGAGTGAACGTGTCGGCGTAGTCGGCACGCTGCTCGTCGGCGGCGACGGGATCGATCATGAGGGCGAAGCGACGGGTCATGTCACGAGCCTAGGCCGCCGGGAATACCCACCGCGTCCTCGCGTTACACTGGAGTGGCCGGGCCGCATAACCCCGGGCTCCAATTTTCGCCGCTGCGAGCGGCCTTCCGCCGAGAGGCGTTCTTGCGGCCCGGTCTTTCTCTGTCCGGACGCTGTCCCTCTCGGACTCAGGCCAGGGCGCCGGTGCGCCACAGGGCCGCCGACGCCGCGAGGTCCTGGGCATAGCTGCTCAGCCGCAGCGCCCGCGTGGTGAGCTCGCTGGCCCGGGTGGGCTCCGTGGGCTCGTAGTCGTCGGCGGTGTGCGTCGCCCCCGAGGCCTGGACGCGGCAGAACGCCGCCGCGCGCTCCAGCGCCACGGCGAAGTCGCCGCGGAAGGCGCCGCGCAGGATCGTGTCGATGAGCGCCACGAGCTCGTCCGGGCTCGCCGGCACCGGCGCCCCGGCGACCACGGCGTCGGCCGACGGCAGCTCGACCCGTCCCCGGTCGTAGAGCAGGGCCGCGGTGCGCGGATCGCCGTGGATCGCGAGCTGGAGCACGTACAGCCGCCACAGCGACCCGGGGAGGGTGCGCGACGGCGCCTTGGACCACAGCTCCGCGATCTCGTCGATGCCGTGCTCGCTCGTGAAGGCGATCAGCCGCTCGACGCTCGCCCCGCTCTCGTCCTCCCGCACGCGGGTCAGCAGTGCGGAGGCGGTGGCGTGTGCGACGCGCGTCTCCTCGGCGGGATCATGGGCGCCGACGATGTTGTCGAAGGCGCTCGTCGGACGGCGCACGGGGCGATGGTGCTGCTCGGGCATCCCTCCAGGGTACGCCCCGCCTCGGACGCTCAGGCCGTCGGGATGACGATCACCGGGTCGGTCGTGGGGAGGCCGGACGGCGATCCGCCCTCCTGCTCGACCGTCACCGCGATGGCGTCGCCGGCCTGCATCTCGCCCTCGAGGAGCGCGGTGGCCTCCCCGCCGTCGACGTCGAACACACCCGCGGCGATGGGGTCTTCGCCGCGGACGAACCACAGCTCGTAGGTCTTCCCATCGGCCACCTCGGGCAGCCCGTCCGTGACGAGCACGGCCTTGCCGACCGAGCCCGACCAGTGCGCCGTCGCCGTCGCACCGTCGTCGAGCTCGACCGTCGCCTTCTGCGCGTCGCCCGCGGATTCGATCTCCTGCAGCGCGACGACGCTCGCCGGGCGGTTCAGCTGGTCGTTCAGGGCGACCGCTCCGATGCCGACGCCCACCAAGAGCGCGAGGCACGCGGCGAGCGCGAACGCGAGCCGGGTCCAGCGGCGAGCCGGACCGGGAGAGGCGGCGCCGGAGGCAGGGCTCTCGTCCGCGGGTCCTTCGGGCTCGGAGGCGGAGGCGGGCTCGGGGGCATCGCTCTGCGAAGTCTGGGCGATCTGCGCGAGCAGAGCCGCACGGATGCCGGCGGGTGGGGCGACCGGAGTCGCGCCGTCCGCGAGGAGAGCGGCCGTCTCAGTGTCGGTGTCGTCCTGCGCCGCCCACTCCGGGTGCTCGGCGAGGGCACGGCGGTACCGGCGCTCGTCTTCCGCCGACAGCGCGTGGAGCGCGGCACCTGCCGCGAGTTCTGCGAAGTCCTTCTCGTTCATGCCGTCACCCCCATCGCCGTGCGGAGCCGGGTCAGCCCGTCTCTCATCCGTGTCTTGATCGTTCCGAGTGGCGCTCCCACGAGCGCCGCGATCTCGTTCTGACTGTAACCGCCGTAGTAGGCGAGGACGAGCGCCTCCCGCTGCGCCTCCGGAAGCCCGGTCAGCGCCGCGACGACCCGCTCTCCTTCGATCCCCAGCTCGACCCGTTCCGCCACGCTGTCGTGCGCGACGCCGAGGTCCTTGAAGCCCGCGCGCACGTCCCGGTCCGCACTCGACTGCGAAGCCCGCACCCGATCCACGGCCCGGCGATGCGCGATGGTCATCACCCAGGTTCGTCCCTGTCCCTTGTTCGGAGCGAACCGGGAAGCGGATTGCCAGATCTCGAGGAAGACCTCCTGGAGCACTTCCTCGCTCTGCGCGCGGTTCACGAGCACGCGGAGGATGAGACCGAAGACACGGGAGGAGAGGGAGTCGTACAGCGCCGCGAAGGCAGCCTGATCACCGGAGGCGACGCGGACGAGGAGGTCGGCGACAGCATCCTGCGGCGCCGCCCCGTCCTCGGGGACGTCCATCCCATCGATGACCATCTCCATAAGCATGCCGTATCTCCGCCCTCTTCCCGTGCAGCCGTCACCCGAATGTGAACGAATAGACCTCGACGCCGGCAGGGACCTCGAGCGTGAACGTGCCCTTCGCGATGTCGTCCTGCTCGAGCAGCCCGTAGGAACGCGGCGTGCCGTCGATCCGGATCGTCTGCGCGTTGCCGTCCGCGTCCCGGACCACGACCTCTCCCGATCCCGCGACGACCATGCGCACCTCGGCCGCCCGATAGTGCAGGCGGATCCGGCCGTCGTCGTCTCCGGCCGGTGTGACGTACTGCGTGTCCACGGTCCAATCGCCGTCCAGCGCGAAGCTGTCGTCGGGCTGGTCCTCGGGGAAGCGGAAGCTGCCGTCGCCGCGGCGGTACTCGTCGCCGCCGCCGTAGTTGACGTCCTTCGAGGAGCCGAGGAAGGTCTCCCGGGTCGTGGCTCCCACCTCGGGGGTCTCGTCCTTCACGTCCGTGGCGGCGGGCAGCTCGACGTCGGGGTCGGCATCCTGCAGCAGCTCCCGGATCATCGCCTCCGTCGCGGCGTAGTTGCCCTCGCCGAAGGAGATGTGGCGGACGGTCCCCTCCGCGTCGATGAGGTAGTGCGCGGGCCAGTACCGGTTGCGGTAGTTGGTCCAGGTCGAGAGGGTGTTGTCGAGGGCGACGGGGTACTCGATGCCGAAGTCGCGCGCGCCGGCGGCGACGTTCCCCGGATCCTTCTCGAACGCGTACTCGGGCGAGTGGACGCCGATCACCTGCAGCCCGGCGTCCCGGTAGGTCTCATCCCAGGCCACGACGTGCGGGATCGAGCGCTGGCAGTTGATGCACGAGTACGCCCAGAAATCGATGAGGACGACCTGTCCGCGCAGGTCCTTCAGGTCGATCGCCTCCCCGTCCGGGGTGTTGAGCCACTGCTGGATCCCCTTGATGGACGGCGCCGTACCGCAAGACTCCAGCTCGGTCGCGCCGTTCGTGCACTTGTCGAGGTCCTTGTTCTCGTCATTGACCAGGCCGCCGAGGTCCAGGGCGTCCTGCACCTGCTCGGAGTCGGCGATCTGCTCCTGCAGCGGCGCGGTGTAGTCCGGCAGCAGCCGCTGCAGCGCCTGTGGCACGTTGAACACGAGACCCACGGCGAGCGCGATCATCGCCACACCGGCGGCGATCCGGAGCGCCCGCTCCTTCGTCCGGAAGGCTCGGATGCGCTCGATGACGCTGCGTCCCGCGAGCGCGAAGACCAGCAGGGGCACCGCGACGCCGATCGCGAAGGAGACGGTGAGCAGCACGGTGCCTACACCGATCTGTCCCGTGGACCCGGCGACGATGATGGCCGCGAGGACCGGGCCCGCGCACGGGACGAACACGGCCCCGAGGGCGAGGCCGACGCCGAAGCCGTTGCCGCGGTTCTTCACCTCGCGCTGTCCGAAGCGCTGGAAGGGCCGCTCCAGGATGTGCTGGAACCGCGGCACGATGAGTCCCACCCCGATGACGACCAGCACGGCGATGCCGACCCAGCGGATGATGTCCTGCGGCAGGTTCAGCAGGCCCAGCAGGAGCGACCCGGCGAGCGTCACGAGCGTGAAGCTCAGCACGAGGCCGGCGATGACGAAGTAGGGGCGGCTGCGCTTCGCCGGCACCGCCTCCCCCTCGTAGGACGCCGACTGGGCACCGCCGGTGAGGAAGATCACCGGGAGCACGGGCAGGATGCACGGCGAGATGCCGGTGATGAGCCCGCCGAGCAGGCCGATGATGATCAGGTCCATGAGGTCCTCGTCTCTGTCGGGGGCTGTTCGCGCCGACCCCCCGCAGCGGATTGGATCGGATCCGATTTCGGAGAATCTCGAAATTCCTCCCATCCGATCCGCGGAGGCTTCCGAACAGCCCTCGACGCCACGGAGAGGCCGTGGCCGGAGTTTCGAAGGAGCTCGACATGTTCAGCACCAAGAAGAAGGTCACCGCAGCAGTCACCCTGGGTCTGGCGAGCGCATTCCTGCTCTCGGCATGTTCCATGGGCAGCGGAACGAGCACGGAGGAGTCGTCGGAGCCGACGACGCCGGAGACGTCGGAGTCGACGCCGATGGAGATGGACCCCGCCGCGAACCTCGTCGGCCCGGGCTGCGCGGCCTACGCGGAAGAGGTCCCGGATGGCGCCGGTTCCATCCAGGGCATGTCCCAGGACCCGGTGGCGGTCGCCGCCTCGAACAACCCCATGCTGACGACGCTGGTGTCGGCGGTCAGCGGTGAGCTGAACCCCGACGTGAACCTCGTCGACACGCTCAACGGCGACGAGTTCACCGTGTTCGCCCCGGTCGACGACGCCTTCGCGAAGATCGACGCCGCGACCATCGAGACGCTGAAGACCGACAGCGACCTGCTGACCTCGATCCTCACGTACCACGTGGTCCCCGGCCAGATCGAGCCGTCCGACATCGAGGGCATGCACACCACCGTCCAGGGCGCCGACCTCGAGGTGACCGGCAGTGGTGACGAGTGGATGGTCAACGACGCCAACGTCATCTGCGGCGGCGTGCAGACCGCGAACGCGACCGTGTACCTCATCGACTCGGTCCTGATGCCCCCGGCTGAGTAAGCCAGGGATGGTGCCGGCGACCCGACCGGCACACGGCCTCCCCTGTTGTCAGGAGGGACACGGGGCAGGTGAAGGGGACGTCGGCGGCTGTGGCGCCGACGGCCCCTCGTCGTGCGCCCCCTAGACTGGGAGCACGGGCCTCTAGCTCAGTTGGCAGAGCATCGGACTTTTAATCCGCGGGTCGTGGGTTCGAGCCCCACGGGGCCCACCGCATCCTCAGTCGTCGCCGCCGGCGTTCCCGGCGAGCAGGTCGTCGCGGATCCCGGCGACGCCGTCCGGCAGCGTCTCGCCGTGCATCACGAAGTCCGGGGCCTCGGGGCTCCCCCCGATGCCGCAGACGGCGACATTGTCCTGACCATCGATCGTCTCCGGGACGGCCACGAACCACACCGCCGACTGTTCCAGCCACTCGGTGGTCGCCATGTCGGCGAAGAACGTGGCGTTCGGCGAGATCGTACGGATCTTCTCGGTGCAGAGGGAGACGAGCTGCCCCTTCGCGAAGGCGCCGGCAGCCGGCGGCGAGGACGTCTCCGTGGGCGTCGGGGCCGTGGTCGGCACGGGCGAGGACGACGGCGTCTCCGAAGGGGTGGAGGTCACGGTCGGCGTCGGTTCCGGAGCCGGCGTGCAGCCAGCGAGGACGACCAGGACCGGCAGGAGGAGGAGAGCGGGGCGGAGGCGCATGTCTGGATCGTATCGAGTCGCCGATGCCATTCCCGCCAGCGCGGCCGCTCTGTATCACCGACGCCTGCGGCTGGCCACCCCCTGGCGAGGCCCCGAGCCCTGCGAGAGGGTCGAGGAGTCCCCGGAACAGGGCGACTTCCCACCGAAAGGACGGACCATGACTCTCACCGGAAACCGCGTGGCATTCCTGGCGACGGACGGCTTCGAGGACAGCGAGCTCACGAGCCCCTGGGAGGCGGTGACGACGGAGGGCGCGAGCGCCACGCTCATCGCCCCGGACGGAGCAGCGATCACCGGCAAGAACGGTCACGAACAGGCCGTCGACCTGAAGGCCGCGGACGCCAGCGCCGACCAGTTCGATGCGCTCGTGCTGCCCGGCGGCGTGGTGAACGCGGATCACCTCCGCATGGATCAGGCCTCCATCGATCTGGCCCGCGCGTTCTTCGAGCAGCACAAGCCCGTGGGCGTCATCTGTCACGGTGCCTGGATCCTCATCGAGGCCGGCGTCGTGGACGGCCGGACGATCACGAGCTACCCGAGCCTGAAGACCGACCTCCGCAACGCCGGCGCGAGCTGGGTGAACGAGGAGGTCGTGGTCGACGAGGGGCTCGTGTCGAGCCGCACCCCCGATGACCTCCCCGCGTTCAACGCCAAGCTCGTCGAGGAGATCGGCGAGGGCAAGCACGCAGGGCAGACCGCCTGACGCTCAGCTCACGCGCGCCCGATGGCGCCGCACGGCCGCCCGGTTCGCGCACCTCACGGAGCAGAACCGCTGGCGGCCGTTGCGCGTCACGTCCGCGACGACGTTGGTGCACGGCGGCGCGTCGCAGCGCCCGAGTCGGTTCATCCCCCGGGTCACGAGGTGCAGCGCCGTGCCGAGGTTGATGATCGCGCGCAGCACGAAGGGCAGCGAGCGCACGTCGTCCCGGTAGTGCAGGTGCCAGCCCTCGTCGTCGTGGTTGGTCAGCCGGGGATAGGCGCCCGCGATGGCGAGCTGGTCGTTGAGCAGGGCGGCTCGCGCATCGGCGTCCGGTTCGTCCACGATGGCCAGCCAGTCGTCGATCACGGCGCGCACCTGCGCGTGGTCGTCGGGGGCCGGCGGAAACGTCTGCGTCATCCCCAGCGCGAGCGTGCGCTCCTCGATCCCCGCGCGGTCGTCCGGCCAGTCGTTCGCAAGGGAGGCGGCGAGGAGCACCGCATACTCGCCGTAAGGGTTGAGATGCATAAGACCATTACATCACGCTGGTCCCATGACCTCCTCCGACACCCTCCCGATCCCCCGGCTCGCCTCCCCCGCCGACACCCACGAGCACGCCTGGCTCGTGGAGTCGCGCCATCCCACCAGCGAGGGCGTCGTGCTGTACGTCCGGTGCGCGGACTGCGACTCCCGTCGGGTCGACCTCGCCCCGCATACCCCGATGCCGCCGACCGCGCTGAGCCGGGCCGTCGTCACGCCGTCAGCGCGATGAGCTTCCGCACCGTGCGCAGGTTGCGCGCCGTGCCGGGAACCCCGAGCGCCCGGTCGAGCACGGCTTTCGTGAGCTTGGTCGTGTGCACCCCGCCGGGGGCGTAGTCGATCCACAGATCGTGTCCGACCAGAGCGAGACGCTCTCCCGGCACCAGGCGCTCGTGCAGGGCCTCGAGGGCGTCGGCGGCGGGAGCGCCCTCGAGGAACATCGCGTGCACGAGCTTCAGATCCCCTTCCGGGAAGGGCTGGGCCGCCTCGGACTCGGTGAGCTCGGCGTGCGTGCGGTGGATGACCGGAGTGTCGACACCGAACTCCGCCACGATCAGCGCGCGCACCGTCGCGCAGGATGCCGCCGGGTCACGGGGCGTCGCGCAGAGGACGTTGCCGCTCGCGATGTAGGTGGAGACGTCCTGCAGGTCGGTCTCGGCGGCGAGGACTTCCCGCAGCCGGGCCATGGGTACGCTGCTGCGTCCGCTGACGTTGACCGCGCGGAGGAGGAGGACGCTACGACTCACGCCTCCGCGCTCGCGAGGAGCTCTGCACCGGCATGCGCGAGCTCGGCGAGGGCCGCGGCGCTGGGTTCGGGGGCGACTCCGGCGATCAGGTCCGTGAGCACACGGACGTGGACGCCGTGGGCGATCGCATCGAGCGCGGAGGCCCGGACGCAGTGGTCGGTCGCGATGCCGACGACGTCGGCCGTCACGACGCCGGCCGCGCTCAGCACCGCGGCGACCGTTGCACCGTCGTCGGTCACTCCCTCGAACATCGAGTAGGCAGGGCGGCCCTGGCCCTTGCGCACGTGATGGGTGACGCCGTCCGTCACGAACAGCGGGTCGTAGTCGGCTCCCGCGGTGCCGGCGACGCAGTGCACCGGCCACGAGTCGGTGTAGTCGGGAATGGCGGAGAAGTGGCCGCCGTTGTCGCCGTCGGCATCGTGCCAGTCGCGGGAGGCCACGACGACCTCGTAGTCGTGGGCGTGGGACGCGAGGTAGGCGGAGACGGCGGCGGCCACCGCGTCACCGCCCGGGACCGCGAGGGCGCCACCCTCGGTGAAGTCGTTCTGCACGTCGACGATGAGAAGCGCTCTGCTCATGCTCCGAGCGTACGCCCCGCGGCCGGGCCCGGAGACGAGGAAACCCCCGGGACCACGAGGGTTCCGGGGGTTTTCCTGAGCCGCTTGTCAGAATCGAACTGACGACCTTTTCATTACGAGTGAAATGCTCTGCCGACTGAGCTAAAGCGGCGTGCGACGCGTGAGCGGCGCGATCACCGATATTACCCTGTCTCGCGCTCGCTCGCGAATCGAGGCGCGATCACTCGCAGCGCAGGCCGTCTTCCGGCACCACATCATCGAGGAGGAACGCCTCCACCGCCTCGTCGACGCAGACGTTGCCCTTGTTGTAACCGGTGTGACCCTCGCCCACGCGGGTGATGAGGACGCCCTCGGAGAGCTGATCGGCGAGCGACTCCGACCACTCGTACGGGGTCGCAGGATCGTTGGTGGTGCCCACGACGACGATGGGACCCGCGCCTTCCGCGGTGATCTTCTCGCGGGTCCCGGTGGGCGGATACGGCCACACCTCGCACGGGTCGGGTCCCGACCAGTACGGCGCGATGGTCGGCGCCCCGTCCGCGATCTTCTTCTCGGTGGCCGCCTCGGCCGCAGGGTCGTCCTCGACCGGGTAGTCCATGCAGTTGTACGCACGGAAGGCCTCGGTCGAGTTGTCGATGTACGTGCCGTTCTCCCGGCCGTTGTAGAAGTCGGCGAGGCGGAAGGCCGTCGACGGGTCGCCCTGCAGCGCCTCGTCCAGCGCCTGGGTCAGGATCTCCCAGCTGTCCTCCGAGTACAGGGCAGCGATGATCGCCGTCATCAGGGCGTCGGCACCCATGAGTCGGCCGTCGCCGTTCTTCAGCGGCGTGCGGTCTGCGCTCGCCAGCAGCGCGCCGAGGTCGGCCATCGCCTCGTCCACCGTGCCGTTGAAGGGGCACGAGCCGGAGTCGAGGCAGTTCTGCATGTAGGCCCGCAGCGCCGACTCGAAGCCGAGCGCCTGCGTGGCGCCGACCTCGAGGCCGGGGACCGAGGGATCGATCGCCCCGTCGAGCACGAGTCGTCCGGCCTTCTCCGGGTAGAGCTTGGCGTAGGTCGCGCCCAGGAACGTGCCGTACGAGTACCCGAGGTAGTTGAGCTCCTTGTCGCCCAGGACGGCACGGAGGAGGTCCATGTCGCGGGCGGCGTTGACCGTGGTGATGTACGGCAGGATCCCCTCGCTGTTGGCGTCGCACGCCTCGCCGAAGGCGCGGGCCGAGTCGAGCAGCTCGGACTCCCACTCCGGGGTGCCCCGCGGCGCGGAGGGGATGCCGTAGAGGTACTCGTCCATCTCCTTCGCGTCGTAGCAGGTGACCGCGGTGGAGGCGCCCACCCCCCGGGGGTCGAAGCCGATGACGTCGTAGTTCTCGATGAGCGCCGGACCGACCGCGTAGTCGAGGCTGCCCTGGATGAGGTCGACGCCGCTGGAACCGGGGCCGCCGGGGTTCGTGAGCAGCGAGCCGATCGCCTCGCCCTCGGCTCGGTGCCGCACCACGGCGAGTTCGATCTCTCCCGCTGCGGGGTCCTCCCAGTCGAGCGGCGCAGTGACGGTCGTGCAGTCGAAGCCCGGACCGCACTCGGTCCAGTCCAGCCCCTGGGAGTAGAAGGGAAGCAGATCTTCCGCGACGCCCTCGGTGTCCGGGGTCTTCTCCACGGCCGGCTTCGAGGACTGCTCCGGGATCATGGCGTACAGGCATCCGGAGAGCGCGACAGAAGCCGCAGCGAGACCGGCGACGATGGCCGCGGTGCGACGGAGGCGGGACAGGGATCGAGTCTTCACGGTTTCCTCCCGCTCGTGACGGTCACGAGCAAACTCTCGAGCGCGAGCAGCGGGGCGACGTTGCGCTCCAGCGCCTCACGGGTCTCGGCCAGGTGGTCGAGCACGACGAGCGTACGCTCCACACTCCAGGCGGCGGCGAGGCCGGCCACCTCGGTGTGCAGTTCACGGTTGATGAGATCGTCGCCGCGACCGTACTGCAGCATCACGACGTCGCGGAAGAGCGACTGCAGGTCGGTGAGGACCCGGTCGATGCCGTCCCGCAGACTCCGCGTCGCCCGCTTCTTCTGATCGTCCTCCAGCGCCGACACCTGGGCGCGCAGCGCCGGAGGCACCGCCTGCCCCTCGGCGACCCCGACGGTGCGCAGGAGCGCGGCACGTTCCGCCGCGTCCCGCTCGGCGGTGAGCGCCTTGGCGTCTTCCGTCGCCGCCTGGATGATGCGCCCGGCGACCTCGACCGCGTCGTTGACTCCGCGCACCCCGATCACGGCGCGCAGCGTCTCGTCGCGGCGGCGACGTGCGGCATCGTCGGTGGCGAGACGCTGGGCCATGCCGATGTGACGCTGCGCGTGTCGGGCGGCCTGCTCGGCGACCACCTCGTCCACTCCCGTGCGGAGACTGATCAGGCGGGAGACGTCTGCAACGTCGGGCTCGCGGAGACGGAGCGACCGCACGCGCGACCGGATCGTGGGGAGGAGGTCGGCCTCACTGGGCGCACAGAGGATCCAGACGGTTTGCTCCGGCGGCTCCTCCAGCGCCTTGAGCAGCACGTTCGAGGTGCGCTCCACCATCCGGTCGGCGTCTTCGACGACGATGACCCGATAGCGGCCGGCGGACGGGGCGAAGTAGGAGCGCTCGACGAGGGCGCGCGCCTCGGCGATGGTGATGATCACCTTGTCGGTGCGCAGCGCCGTCACATCGGGATGCGTGCCCGCGAGGACCTGCCGCATCGTGGCCTCGTCGTCCGGCCCCTCGGCGATGAGCGCGGCGGCGAAGGCGTAGGCGAGTGTCGAGCGGCCGGACCCCGGAGGGCCGGTGATCAGCCAGGCGTGCGAGAGCGCGGCGGGATCGGACGCGGCGGCGCGCAGCGTCTCGACGGCGGCCTCCTGCCCCCAGACGTCGGCCCAGGGAAAAGGCGGGGCGAGGGTCGAGGGCATGCACTCAGCCTAATCGCGACCGCCGACGCTCCCACCACCCGCCGGTGGCTGGGTATCCCGTCGGACGAGGCCTTCCCTGTGGAGGATCAGTCGAACAGTGCGGAGACGCGGGCGCGGATGCGTTCGGCGATGCGCTCGGGCGACGCCGCGGCGTCGATCACGAGGAACCGGGCGGGCTCCGCACGGGCCAGTTCGAGGTAGGCGTCCCGCACGCGGGCGTGGAAGGCCTCCTTCTCGGCCTCCAGCCGATCGAACGGCTTGTCGGCCGAGTCGAGGCGCGTGCGCGCCGTGGCCGGATCGAGATCGAGGAGCACGGTGAGATCCGGAAGAGCCCCTTCCGCAGCCCACAGCGACAGATCGCGGATCTCCGTGGCATCGAGGACGCGCCCGGCGCCCTGATACGCCACCGAGGAGTCGAGGTAGCGGTCCTGCAGCACGATCTCGCCGCGAGCGAGTGCGGGGCGCACCACCGTCGCGACGTGGTGAGCGCGATCGGCGGCGTAGAGCAGCGCCTCCGCGCGCGGCGCGATGTCGCCGCGGTGGTGGAGCACGATGTCGCGGATGAGCTGCCCGACCTCGGAGCCACCCGGCTCCCGGGTGCGGACGACTGTCCGACCGCTCTGCTCGAGCCAGGTGGCGAGGAGGTTCGACTGGGTCGTCTTCCCGGAGCCGTCCCCGCCCTCCAGCGTGATCCAGAGGCCGGGGCCTGCGGTCACGAGTCCGCCTTCTCTGCCGCCTTCGCCGCCGCGTTCGCGGCCCGGGTCGCCGCCGCCTTCTTGGCCGCCGCCGAGCGGGCTGCCGACGTGGTCGACGTCTTCGCCGCCGTGGACTTCTTCGCCGTGGAGGCCTTCGCCGGCGCCTTCTTGGCAGGGGCCTTCTTGGCAGGGGCCTTCTTGGCCGGAGCCTTCTTCGCGGGAGTCTTCTTCGCCGCTCCTCGCTTGGGCGCCGGACCCTTGGCGCGCTTGTCCGCGAGCATCTGCACGGCGATCTCGAACGTGATGTCGTCCGGGGTCTGTCCGCGCGGGATGGTGACATTCGTCTCGCCGTCGGTGACGTACGGGCCGAAGCGGCCGTCGCGCACGCGGATGGGCTTACCGCTCACCGGGTCGGCCTCGAACTCGGCCAGCGCGCTCGACGCCCGACGGGCGCCGTACTTGGGCTGCTGGTAGATCTCCAGCGCCTGTTCCAGCGTGACGTCGAAGATCTGCGACTCGCTCTCCAGCGACCGGGAGTCGGCGCCCTTCTTCAGGTAGGGACCGAAGCGGCCGTTCTGCGCGGTGATCTCGTCCCCCGTCTCCGGGTCGACGCCGACCACGCGCGGCAGGCTCAGCAGCTGCAGCGCGGTGTCGAGATCGATCGTGTCCACCGACATCGAGCGGAACAGCGAGGCGGTGCGGGGCTTGGGCGCCGCTTCCTTCTTCGCGCCGCGCTTGGGCTTGGGGGCCTCGACGACCTCACCGGTGGCCTCGTCGACGGCGGCATCGTCGGAGACCGGATCGTTCTCCTGCACGTAGGGACCGAAGCGTCCGTCCTTGACGACGACGACCTTGCCGTTCTCCGGGTTCACCCCGAGGACACGGTCGCCGGCGACCGGCGCGTCGATGAGCTCCTGGGCCTTCTCCGCCGTGAGTTCGTCGGGCGCGAGATCTTCGGGGACATTGACGATGCGCGGCTTGGCCTCCGGATCCTCCGGGTCCGCCACCTCGAGGTAGGGGCCGTACTTGCCGAACCGGAGGGTCGCGGTGTCGGTGATCCGCGTCGAGTTCAGCGCCCGGGCGTCGATCTCCCCGAGGTTGTCGACGACCTGGCGAAGACCCACATGCGAGTCGGAGCCGAAGTAGAACGACTTCAGCCATTCCACGCGGTTCTGCTCGCCGCGTGCGATGGTGTCGAGGTCGTCCTCGAGCGCCGCGGTGAAGTCATAGTCGACGAGCTCGGCGAAGTGCTCCTCGAGCAGACGCACCACGCTGAATGCGAGCCACGTCGGCACGAGGGCCTGGCCGCGCTTGACCGCGTACCCGCGGTCGAGGATGGTCTCCGGGATCGTGGCGAAGGTCGAGGGACGGCCGATGCCCTTCTCCTCGAGCACCTTCACCAGGGAGGCCTCGGTGTAGCGGGGCTTCGGCGTGGTGCGGTGCCCCTTCGCCTCCGCGGCGGACACCGCCAGCTCATCGCCGACGGAGACCGCGGGCAGGGACTGGTTCTCCGCGGCGTCGGCGTCGCTGCGCTTCTCGTCGCGACCCTCCTCGTAGGCCTCGAGGAAGCCCTTGAACGTGTAGACCGTGCCGGAGGCGGTGAACTCCGCGGTCTGGCCGTCCGCCTCGACCGCGATGGTGACGGTCGTCGTCTCGTACTTGGCGTCCGACATCTGGCTGGCGACGGTGCGCTTCCAGATCAGGTCGTACAGCCGCTGCTCCTCGCGGTCGAGCTCGCCGGACAGCGAGGACGGCGTGCGGAAGTTCTCCCCCGAGGGGCGGATCGCCTCGTGCGCCTCCTGCGCGTTCTTGCTCTTCGACTTGTAGACGCGCGGCTTGAGCGGCACGGCGTTGTCGCCGTAGAGAGCAACGGCCTGACTCCGGGCCGCCTGCACCGCCTGGGTGCTCAGCGCCGTGGAGTCGGTACGCATATAGGTGATGTACCCCTTCTCGTAGAGGCGCTGGGCGACGCTCATCGCCTGCTTCGCGCTCATCGAGAGCTTGCGGCCCGCCTCCTGCTGCATGGTGGAGGTCGTGAAGGGCGCGTAGGGGCTGCGGGTTCCCGGCTTGGCCTCGACCTTGGTGACGGTTCCCGCCCCTGCCGCATCGACGGCGCGCGCAAGGGCAGCCGCCTTCGCCTCGTCGAGGACCACGACCGCCTTCTTGAGCTTTCCGGCGTCGTCGAAGTCGGAGCCGCGGGCGAGCTGGCCGCCGTCCACGCGCACCAGGCGGATGCGGAAGGACGTGCCGGTCGCGGCCGCGTCGGCATCGACGTCCCAGTACTCCGCGGAGACGAAGGCCATGCGCTCGCGCTCGCGGTCGACGATGAGGCGGGTGGCTGCGGACTGCACCCGGCCGGCCGAGATCCCGGTCTTGACCTTGTACCAGAGCACGGGCGAGACGTCCCACCCGTAGAGGCGGTCGAGGATGCGCCGGGTCTCCTGCGCGTCGACGAGGGCGTGGTCGAGTTCACGGGTGTTGCCCACCGCGGCCTGGATCGCGTCCTTGGTGATCTCGTGGAAGACCATGCGCTTGACCGGCACCTTGGGCTTGAGCGTCTCCAGCAGGTGCCAGGCGATCGCCTCGCCCTCGCGGTCCTCATCAGTGGCGAGCAGGACCTCGTCGGCGTGCTTGAGCGCGCGCTTGAGCTCGGCGACCGTCTTGGTCTTGCGGTCCGAGACCACGTAGTAGGGGTCGAAGCCGTTGTCGATGTCGATGGAGTACTTGCCGTACGCCTTCTTGTCCTCGGCCGGGATGTCCTTCTTGTCGGCGAGATCGCGGATGTGGCCGACGGAGCTGAGCACCTCGTAACCGTCGCCGAGGTATCCCTGAATAGACCGCATCTTCGTCGGGGACTCGACGATGACGAGCTTCTTGCCTTCAGCCAAGGGGCGTCCTTTCTTCGAAGCACACCATACACACCGCTATCAGGGGTCGTTCACAGCGGGCGAGGGGTAGAGCCGCCGTCATGGTTCCTCGGGTGGCCCGGCACGAGCGCGGGAGACGGCAGCGAGTCCAGCGTACGCCGCCTCCACCGACACGGTCGCCACATACCCTTCCAGCGAACAGCTCGTCAGGGCCGCCCCGCTCGCCGCCGCGACCCTGGCGGCCAACGCACAGGGCTCGTCCGCCGTCGGCACCGCGCGAGAGGTAGCCCTCCGTGAGACCGGATCCCTCTTCGAGCATCGGCTTCCAGCGGTTCCGAGTGGTGCC
>NZ_SSDN01000063.1:0-28892 GCF_004794355.1 Microbacterium sp. K36
GCAGCTCGTGCCGGAGACCGAGGGCGCCAGGGACGCCGCGCAGCTGCTCGGCGCCGCGCGCGCCGAGCACGACGCCGAGGCGCTGCTCGACGCCGACGACATCGACGTCGTCCACATCTGCACTCCGAACGCCACGCATGCCGACCTCGCCCTGCGTGCGCTGCGGGCCGGCAAGCACGTCGTGTGCGAGAAGCCGCTCGCGACGACCGCGGCCGATGCGGCCGCCCTCGCCGAGGCCGCCGCGGAGGCGGGGCTCGTCGCCGCCGTCCCCTTCGTGTACCGCTACCACCCCATGGTGCGCGAGGCCAGGGCGCGCATCGCCCGCGGCGAGGCCGGGGAGCTGCTCACGCTGGACTGCTCGTACCTGCAGGACTGGATGCTGCGGTCCACCGACGACGACTGGCGGGTGCACTCCTCGTCCGGCGGGGCCTCCCGCGCCTTCGCCGACATCGGGTCGCATCTGTGCGACCTCCTCGAGTTCGTCACGGGCGACCGGATCCGGGCCCTGAGCGCCCGCACCCGTCGTGTGTTCACCGAGCGGGCGGGGCGGGCCGTCGACACGGAGGACATCGTCGCCGTGCTCGTCGAGACCTCGACGGGGGCGCTCGGCACGCTGCTCATCTCGCAGATGGCGGCGGGTCGCAAGAACGCGCTGACCCTGGAGCTGCACGGGACGCGGCAGAGTCTGCGGTTCGAGCAGGAACGGCCGGAGGAGCTCTGGGTCGGCATGCGCGAGGAGTCGCGGCTGCTGCTGCGCGACCCCGCCGCGGCCGACCCGGAGTCCGCCCGGCTGCAGCGCGTCCCGGCCGGGCACGCCATGGGATACCAGGACGCCTTCAACGGCTTCGTCGCCGACGTCTACGCGGCGATCGCCGGCGACGTCCGCGACGGACTGCCGACGTTCGCCGACGGCCACCGCGCGGCCGTGGTGACCGAGGCCGTGCTCGATTCCGCCGCCCACGAGGGACGCTGGACGGAGGTGCCGGCATGACCACGACGACGACGCAGCCGGTGCTGCGGGTGGCCGGGATCCGCAAGGCGTTCTTCGGCGTGGAGGTGCTGAAGGGCATCGACTTCGACGTGCGGCCCGGGGAGGTTCACGGCCTCGTCGGCGAGAACGGCGCGGGCAAGTCGACCCTCATGAAGATCATCGCGGGCGTGCAGCCGGCCGACGAGGGCACGATCACGTACCGCGGCGCGGAGGTGCGCCACGCGCACCCGCGGCAGGCGATGGACGCCGGCATCGTCACGGTGTTCCAGGAGTTCACCCTGCTGCCCGAGCGCACGGTCGCGCAGAACGTCTACCTCGGCCGGGAGCCGCGGCGCGCGGGGCTCATCGACGTCCGGGCGATGAACGTGCGGACCGGAGAGCTGCTGAGCGATCTCGGCGTGTCCTTCATCGACCCGCAGTCCCGCGTGGGCTCGCTGACGGTGGCCGAGCAGCAGATCGTCGAGATCGTGAAGGCGCTGTCGTTCGACGCGCAGGTGATCTCGATGGACGAGCCGACCGCGGCGCTCAGCGACCGCGAGGTGGAGCTGCTGTACGCGATCATCCGCCGGCTCACGTCCCGAGGGGTCGCCGTCATCTACGTCTCGCACCGGCTGAAGGAGATCTTCGACCTCTGCGACCGGATCACGATCCTCAAGGACGGCGCCCTCGTCTCCACGGACGAGACCGCGGCGCTGACCACCGACGAGCTCGTGCGCCGGATGGTGGGGCGGTCGATCCAGTCGTACTTCCCCGACCCGGTGGCCGGCACCGCGGTCGGCGCGCCCCGACTCGAGCTCGACGGCTGCGGGAACGCCTATGTGGACGGGGTGTCGCTGACGCTCCGTGCCGGGGAGATCGTCGGGGTGGCCGGGCTCCAGGGGTCCGGGCGCACCGAGCTGGTGGAGGGCGTGTTCGGCATCCAGGCCTTCACCCGCGGCGCCGTGCGGATCGACGGGAAGCCGGTGCGGATCAGCGGACCGCGCGCGGCCGTGCGTTCCGGACTCGCGCTCGTCTCGGAGGACCGCAAGGCGCAGGGGCTCGCGCTGGGGCAGTCGATCCTCGACAACGCCCTGCTCGTGGTGCGGAACGTGTTCGCCGGACGCACCGCGGCGTCGCGCCGGGAGGTACCGGGGGTGCTCCGCACGCTGGAGGTGTCCTCGCGCGGTCTCGACCAGGAGGTGCGCTTCCTCTCCGGCGGCAACCAGCAGAAGGTGGTGCTGGCGAAGTGGCTGCTCACCCAGCCGCAGATCGTGCTCTTCGACGAGCCCACACGGGGCATCGACGTGGGGGCCAAGTACGCCGTCTACCAGCTCATGCGCGAGCTGGCGGCACAGGGGAAGGCGGTGCTCATGGTCTCGAGCGAGCTGCCGGAGGTCATCGGCATGAGCGACCGCATCCTCGTCATGCACGACGGCGAACTCGTCGCCGAGCTGCCGGCCGGTGCGGCCGAGCACGAGATCCTCGCGGCGGCCACCGGCGCCGACCGCGGTCCTTCGACGAACGGGGGTGCGCGATGAGCCGCCGCACCGGGGCCCGTCTCCGCATCGACTCGACCGTCATCGTGCTCGGCATCCTGCTGCTCGCGCTCGTCGTCGGCGCGATCCTCGTCGCCACCGTCGGCCGCAACTTCCTCAGCCCGGGGAACATCCGCGACATCCTGACCGGGATGAGCGTGCTCGGCCTCGTGGCCATCGGGCAGACGCTCGTGGTGCTCGGCGCCTCGCTCGACCTGTCGGTCACCTACGTCATCAGCCTGTCGAGTCTGCTCGCGGCGACGATGATGGCCGGGAACGCCGGCAACATCCCGCTCGCCGTGATCGTGACGCTCCTCGTGTGCGCGGGGATCGGGCTCGTGAACGGGCTCATCGTGACGGTGCTCAAGGTCAACGGCTTCATCGCGACGCTCGGCGTCGGGCTGATCCTCCAGGGCATCCTCAACACGAACTTCGAAGGCTCGGCAGGCGAGGTCCCGTGGGCGTTCCAGCTCATCGGCGCGACCGGCGTCGGACCGATCCCGGTGTCCACGCTCATCATGATCGCGCTCGCCGTGCTGGTCTGGGTGCTGCTGAACCGCACCCGCACCGGAGCCCACCTCTACGCCGTCGGCGGTGACCCCGAGATCGCCCGGCTCAGCGGCGTGCGCACCCGCCTGCCGCTGATCTGGGCGCACGTGCTGTGCTCGGTGTTCGCGGGCCTCGCCGGACTCCTGCTCGCCAGCCGCCTCGGCGTCGGCAGCCCGACGGTCGGGCAGCAGGGTGGCTACGCGCTGCTCTCCATCGCCGCGGTCGTGCTCGGCGGCACCCTGCTCCTCGGCGGACGCGGCTCGATCTGGGGCACCATCGGCGGCGTCGCCATCCTCGCCGTCGTCGACAACGTCATGAGCGTGCTCCAGGTGAATCCCTTCCTCAAGGACGTGGTGCGCGGCATCGTCATCGTCGCCGCCGTGGCCGTCTACAGCCGCCGGGCCATCGTGCGGCGCCGTCCCCGCTTCGGCGCCGGCGGCACGCGCACCGGGGGAGACGACGCCGCGAAGGCGGCCGAGGGCGACATGGCGGTCGCGGCTGCCGAGCTCGCCGACCCCACCACCGAGGTCGCCGCCGTCGACAGCGCCGGGGATACCGCCTCCGTGCGGGAAGGAGGGCGCTCATGAACGCGCTGCGCACTCTCGTCAGTCCCCGCGGGGCGGTCTTCCTGCTGCTCGTGATCCTGCTCGTCGCGGTCGCCGTGCTCAACCCGAGCTTCGCCGAGCCCGGCCAGTTCATGCGGTACCTGCAGCGCGTCGCTCCCATCGCGATCGTCGCGATCGGGCAGTACTTCGTGATCATCGCGGGGGAGTTCGACCTCTCCCAGGGGTCGCTCATCACGGCGCAGGTCATCATCGCCGGCAACCTCGTCGGCCAGGACGACGCGCGCACCTTCCCCGTCCTGCTGCTCATGGTTGTGTTCGGCGTCGTCGTCGGGCTCGTGAACGGCGTCCTCACGACGCTGTTGAAGGTGCCGTCGTTCATCGTGACGCTGGGCATGATGCTCGCCCTGCTCGGCGGCGTGATGTGGTGGACGGGCGGCGCCGCCACCGGCAACCCGGCCGACAGCTTCCGGGAGATCGGCCGCGGCGGGATCCGCGACCTCCCCGTGCTGGAGTTCCTGCCCTGGGCCGTCCTGCTGCTCGCCGCCTGGCTCGCCCTCGGCATCGTCATCACCAAGCGCCCGCTGGGCAAGACCCTCATCGCGATCGGCGACAACGCCCGCGCGGTGGACTACGCCGGTGCCCGCCGGGCCTGGGTCACGACCCGCGCGTTCGTGCTGTCCTCCCTCTCCGCCACCCTCTCCGCCGTCCTGCTCGTCGGATACGCGGGAGTGCACCCGTCCGTCGGCCGCGGCTACGAGTTCACCGCGATCACCGCGGTGGTGCTCGGCGGCGTCGTGCTCGGCGGAGGTCGAGGGTGGATCGTCGGCGCCGTGGCCGGAGCGTTCGCGCTGGAGGCGTTGTTCCTGCTCCTCAACATCGCGGGCGTGCCCTCCACCCTCCGCGACGCCGTGCAGGGCGTCATCATCATCGCGGCCGTCGCCTACGCGGGGGTCGCCTTCCGAGCCCGCCGCCGGCGCGGTCCCCAGCCGACGGACGTCCATACCGCGGGGACCGAGAACGCCGAGAACCGCAGCACCGCATCAAGCCCTACAACCAGAGGAGATTAGCAATGCGACGATCGATGAAGATCGCCACCGCAGGGGTGGCCCTCTTCGGCCTCATCGCGCTCGCCGGGTGCACGACCGACCCGTCCGTGGCGCCGGCGGAGTCGGAGAATCCCGAGGAGGCGGCCGAGACCACCGAGTGGTTCGACCAGGAGCTCTTCGACAAGCAGGACGAGGAGCGCGGCGTCGACCCCCAGGGCCCCGCCGACCAGCCCTACCTGCAGCACATCAACGCCGAGATGGTCGACACCGCGGAGTTCGCCAGCACCGGGGCCAAGAAGGCCTGCTTCGCGAACGCCTCGATTTCCAACCCGTGGCGCCAGACGGGCTGGATCACGATGAACGAGCAGCTGAAGGTGCTGCAGGAGTCGGGCGCGATCAGCGAGATGGAGACCCGCGACGCGCAGGACTCCGACGACACCCAGATCGCCGACATCGACTACTTCATCTCCGAGGGGAACTGCGATGTCTTCCTCATCTCGCCGAACAGCACGGCCGCGATGACCCCCGCGGTCGAGCGGGCGTGCGAGACGGGCAAGCCGGTGGTCGTGTTCGACCGCGGCGTGAACACCGACTGCCCCGTCACGTTCATCCACCCGATCGGCGGCTTCGCCTGGGGCATCGACACCGCGGAGTTCCTCATCGACAACCTGGAGGAGGGCGACAAGGTCGTGGCTCTGCGGATCCTCCCCGGCGTCGACGTGCTGGAGCACCGCTGGGCCGGCGCCGAGAAGCTGTTCGAGGAGGCCGGGATCGAGGCCGTCGACCACTTCACCGGTGCCGACCCCGCCGAGATCAAGAGCATCATCAGCGACGAGCTCGCCAAGGGCGACGTGCAGGGCATCTGGATGGACGCGGGTGACGGTGCCGTCGCCGCCATCGAGGCCTTCGAGGACGCCGGAGCCGACTACCCGGTGATGACCGGCGAGGACGAGATGAGCTTCCTTCGGAAGTGGAAGGACACGGGTCTCACCGGCCTCGCTCCGGTCTACTCGAACTTCCAGTGGCGCACCCCGCTGCTCGCGGCGCAGATGATCTTCGCGGGCGAGGAGGTGCCGAAGGAGTGGGTGCTCCCGCAGAAGCCGATCACCGAGGCCGAGCTGGACGACTACCTTGCGGCGAACGACGGCATGCCCGACGGCCACTACGCCAAGTTCGGCGGAGAGGACCTTCCCGGCTACCCGACGGTCTGGCAGGAGCGCCAGATCCCGTAACCCCGTGTGCTCCCGCCCTTCCGCTCGGCCCGCGCCGAATGGGAGGGTGGGAGCACCCGCACGATCACAAGGACAACGATGCCCCGCACGATCGCCGTCAACACCTGGGTCTGGACGTCTCCGCTGACGGATGACACCCTGGAGCCGCTCGCCCGCACGGCGGCGCGGATGGGCTACGACGCCCTGGAGCTGCCGTTGGAGAGCATCGGCGACTGGGACCCGCTCCGGGCCCGCGCCGTGCTGGACGGCCTCGGCATGGGCGCGATCGTCGTCGGCGCGATGGGGCCCGGCCGCTCGCTGCTCGCGCGCGCCGGAGACGTCGCCGCCACGCAGGACTACCTCCGCGCGTGCCTCGACGCCGCGGCCGTGCTCGGGGCCTCGGTCGTCGCCGGACCCTTCTACGCCCCGACCGGCGTCACCTGGCGCATGGACGGGGCGGAGCGGGCGGAGGTCGTCGGCGAGCTCCGCGAGAACCTCGCGCCGCTCGCCCGCGAGGCCGCCGCGATCGGCGTCACGCTGGCTGTGGAGCCGCTCAACCGCTACGAGACCAGCGTGCTGAACACCGTGGCGCAGAGTCTCGACGCGCTGGCGCCGCTGCTCGGCGCCGGGGTGGGACTGGCTCTCGACACCTACCACCTCAACATCGAGGAGAAGCGGCCGGCCGACGCGGTCCGCGCGGCCGGCGCCGCCATCGCGCACGTGCAGGTGTGTGGCAGCGACCGCGGTGCCGTGGGCGACGACCACACCGACTGGCCGGAGATGCTCCGCGCGCTCGACGACGCCGGCTACCGCGGCGCCCTGGGACTGGAGAGCTTCACGGGGGAGAACGCGACGATCGCCGTCGCGGCTTCGGTGTGGAGACCGCTCGCTGCGAGCCAGGACGACCTCGCCGCCCGCAGCATCGCCCACCTGCGCGCCCTCGGCGCCTGAACCCCCGCCCGCGATACGAAGCCCCGCGATACGAAGGAGTATCCATGAGCAGTCACCCGGTCACCCTGTTCACCGGCCAGTGGGCCGACCTCCCGTTCGAGGAGGTGGCCCGCCTCGCCGCGGAGTGGGGCTACGACGGGCTGGAGATCGCCGCGTCCGGCGACCACCTCGATCTCCGCCGGGCGGATGAGGACGACGCCTACGTCGCCTCCCGGCGCCAGATCCTCGACCGGCACGGACTGCGGGTGTTCGCGATCTCCAACCACCTGGCCGGGCAGGCGGTGTGCGACGACCCGATCGACTTCCGGCACCAGGGCATCCTGCGCCCCTACGTCTGGGGCGACGGCGAGGCCGAGGGCGTGCGGCAGCGGGCGGCGGAGGACATGAAGCGGGCGGCCAGGGTGGCCGGGAAGCTCGGCGTCGACACCGTCGTCGGCTTCACCGGTTCGTCGATCTGGCCCTATGTCGCGATGTTCCCGCCGGTGCCGGAGGCGGTGATCGCCCAGGGCTTCCAGGACTTCGCGGACCGGTGGAATCCGATCCTCGACGTATTCGACGGGGAGGGCGTGCGCTTCGCCCACGAGGTGCATCCGGGGGAGATCGCGTACGACTACTGGTCGAGCGTCCGCACCCTCGACGCGATCGACCACCGCGACGCATTCGGGTTCAACTGGGACCCCTCGCACATGATGTGGCAGAACATCGACCCCGTCGGCTTCATCGTCGACTTCGCCGACCGGATCTACCACGTCGACTGCAAGGACACCCGCCTGCGGCCGCGGAACGGCCGTGCCGGAGTGCTCGGCTCGCACCTGCCGTGGGGCGACCCCCGGCGCGGCTGGGACTTCGTCTCCACCGGTCACGGCGACGTGCCGTGGGAGGACGCCTTCCGTGCGCTGGACGCGGTCGGCTACGACGGGCCGATCTCGATCGAGTGGGAGGACGCCGGCATGGACCGCCTGCACGGCGCCCCCGAGGCGCTGGCCTTCGTGCGCTCCCTGCTGTGGCCGCAGCCCGAAGCCGCCTTCGACGCCGCGTTCCGCCACCAGTGACGGCAGCGCGGATGACCGGCCGTGCTCAGGGCTCCCGCAAGCGGACCAGGCGCTCGTGCCCCGTCTCCTCGAGCTCGGCGATGTCGTCGCGCGACTTGAGGAAGTCGGAGAACGACCGGTAGCCGAGGGCCTTCTCGCTGAACGACGGATCCATGCGGCGCATGTGCGTCTTGACCGCGGAGCTGTGCAGCCACTCGTCGGCATCCGCCTTGTCGTGGCCGAGACGCAGCGCGCGCTCCAGGAGCCGCGTGGCTTCGCCCTGGTCGTCGATCTTCTCCTCGACCTTGGGCTCCTCGGCGGGAGGCTTGCTCTTGGCCTTCGCGCGCGACTTCGACGCGGTCTTGGGCTTCGGGGCGCCCGTGTCCGCGGTGGCCGGGGCGGACGGCTCCGCCGGAACCTCGACCGCGGGCGTGGCGGCCGGTGCCGCCTTCGTCGGACGCGCCACGCCGGGGAGCGAGTCGTAGGACTCGAACTCGTCGCACGCCGCGGCGAGGGACTTCGCCGTGGACCCGGCCACGCCCACCCCGATCACGTAGCGGCCGAGGCGCTTGCAGCGCTGGGCGAGCGGCACATAGTCGCTGTCGCCCGCCACGATGACGACGTGGGTCAGGTCGGGCAGGCGGAACATGTCCTCGACCGCGTCGACCGCCAGCCGGATGTCCGCGCCGTTCTTCGCGTACGCCGCGGCCGGGAAGAGCTGCACGAGATCCACCGCGCGCGCCACGAGCTGCGAGCGGTACTCGGCGTTGACCGGCGACGACCAGTCCGCGTAGGCCCTCGTCAGCACGAGCGTGCCGAAGGAGGCCGCGTAGTCGATGATGGCGCCGACCTCGATCATGGCCCGGTTCAGCCGCTCGGCGACCTCGGGGTCGTTCGGGTGCTCCGTGATGCGCTGCCGGTCCTTGCCGTAGGAGTTGCGGCCGTGGACGCGGTCGTACCAGGAGATGACGATGTTGTCGAAGTCCAGGTACACCGCCACGCGGGCGTCGGTCGTCTCAGCCACGGTCGGCCTCCTCGCCGGGGTAGCGTACGCCGATCTGCGCGCGGATCTCGTCGAGGGCGCCCATGATGGCGACGCTCTCCGCGATGGGGAGGACGTCGCCCTCGAGGAGACCGTCGCGGACGAGGCGCTCGGCCGCGAACGCCTGGTACTGCATGCCGCGGCCCTCGACGGCGGAGACGTACTCCTCCTGGACGGTGCCGTCCGGCCGCACGACACGGAAGGTGGTGGGGGTGTACCAGACCCGGTCGATGTCGATGCGGGCCTCGGTGCCGACGATGCTCGCGGCGTTGGGGCCGGCGCCGCGCGAGGAGGAGAGGGTCGTGGAGATCGCCCCTCTCTCGTGGATCATGACGGTGGCGACCTCGGAATCGGCTCCGGTCTCGACCAGACGCCCCACCGCGCGGATGGTGGTCGGCGCCCCGAGGACGTCCCAGACGAAGGAGATCGGGTAGATCCCGAGGTCGAGCAGCGCCCCGCCGCCCAGTTCGAGCGCGTTCAGACGGTGTGCGGGGTCGGTGGGCAGCTGCTGCGTGTGGTCGGCGGTCACCGTGCGGATCTCCCCCAGGGCGCCGTCGGCGAGGAGCTCGCGGATGCGGACCATGTGCGGCAGGTAGCGCGTCCACATCGCCTCCATCACGAGCAGCCCGCGCTCGGCGGCGAGCCGCTGGAGGTCCTCGGCCTGCGTGCGGTTCAGGGTGAACGCCTTCTCCACGAGCACGTGCTTGCCGTGCTCCAGGGCGAGCCGGGCGTTCTCGTGGTGCATCGGGTGCGGCGTGGAGACGTAGACGATGTCGACGTCGGGATCGGAGACCAGCGCCTCGTACGACGGATGCGCGTGCGCGATGTCGAAGCGCGCGGCGAAGGCGTCGGCCGACTCCTGCGAGCGTGAGCCCACCGCGACGAGGTCGAGGCCGGCCGTGCGCAGATCGGATGCGAAGGCGCCGGCGATGCCGCCGGTCGCGAGGATTCCCCAACGAAGTCCAGTCATCCTCTCAGCGTAGAGGGTGGCGCATGTGACCGTCTGTGACATCCGGTGACCTCCGGCTTCCTCCCCGTGGCCCGGGTGGCGGCCGCGCTCCTACCGTGTCGGCATGACGGAACCTCTCGTGATCGGCGCCATGGTGCGCACCCTCGGCGCCTACCCCTCCGGGTGGCGGCATCCCGGAGCCCACCGCGACCCCGCGGGAGACGCCGACATCCTCCGCCGCATCGCGCGGGAGGGGGAGGACGCGGGCCTGGACTACCTCTTCTTCGGCGACTGGCTGGCGACCGGACCCGACCTGGAGTTCCGCGACCCCTACCTGCTCGCCCGCATCGATCCGCTGAGCGCGGTGCTGTTCCTCGCCGGGGTGACCTCGCGGATCGGGCTCATCGCGACGGTCAACACCACCTATGCCGACCCCTACGCCACGGCGCGGGCCCTGGCCTCCCTCGACGTCCTCACCCACGGCCGGGCGGGGATCAACCTCGTCACCGGCGCCGAGCCGCGCGCCGCCGGGAACCACGGCCGTGAGGCCCATGCCGACACCGAGACCCGCTACGACCGGGCGGAGGAGTTCGTCGTCGCCCTGCGCCGGCTCTGGGACTCCTGGGCCGAGGACGCCTGGATCGCCGACGCCGAGCGCGGTGTGCTCATCGACCCCCGGGGGCTGCGCGCCGCCGACGTCACGGGCGCACACGTGCGGGTCGCCGGCCCGCTCAACGTCGCCCGTCCGCCACAGGGGCGTATCCCGATCGTGCACGCCGGCACCTCGCCGCGGTCGCGGGCGCTCGCCGGCACCGCCGCCGATC
The DNA here is from genome assembly GCF_004794355.1 of Microbacterium sp. K36. NCBI lineage: Bacteria > Bacillati > Actinomycetota > Actinomycetes > Micrococcales > Microbacteriaceae > Microbacterium > Microbacterium sp. K36. Next base: position 10,675 of record NZ_SSDN01000063.1, read on the forward strand.
TCGCCCTCATCGCCGCCCCCACCCTCGCCGACGCCGTGGCCACGCGGCGCCTGCTGCGGGAGATCGTGGCGGAGGCGGGCCGCCCGGCCGAGGAGCTGAAGGTCATCGCCCCGGTGCTCCCCGTCGTCGCGGAATCCAACGCCGCCGCCCACCGGATCGTCCGGCGGCTGCTGGAGCTCGTGCCGCTCGCGGAGGGGCCGCAGCGTGAGCGCGTCGGGTTCCCGGCGAATCGTACGGTGGAGGCGCTGGCCGACGCGCTGGAGGTGGCCGCCGACGACCCGCTGCGGGCAGCGGCCTTCGACACCGCGGTGACGGTCGCCGAGGCCGCACGCCTGGGGGAGCGGGGCGCCGCGCTCGTCGAACGCCTCGCGCGGATCGCCGGACTCCGGGTCGGGGCGGAGGCCGCCCTGACCTGGCGACACCTCGTCGCCGCGCACGCCGTCCCTGCGGCCTTCGTCGTCGGCGACGCCGGCACGATCGCCGACCACTTCGCGCACTGGCGCGACGAGGGCGCCGCCGACGGCTTCAACGTCCTCTCGGCGTTCCAGCCCGGACAGTTCGAGGCCTTCACCCGTCTCGCGGTCCCCGAGCTGCGTCGTCGCGGCCTCCTCCGGACACCGGAGGAGAACGGCGAGGGGGTCCGCGCGGAGACGCTGCGCGACCGCCTCCGTGTGACGTCGCGTGTCGGCGCGTGACCACGGGTGTCGTCTCGCGACACCCGGAGTCCGCCGCCTCGCCCGTGCACCCCGCCACTTCCTACCGTGAACACCACCTGCACCGCCTCCGCACCCGACACCCTGCCTTCCGAACCCGAGGAGTCCTCCGCATGAACCGCCGCCTCATCCGCACCGCCGCCGTCGCGGTCCCGCTCGTCCTGGCCGGCAGCCTCGCCGCCTGCGCGACCTCGCCCGCCCCGGGGAACAGCCCGGCCGCCGCGGGGGACCCCGTCACCGGCGGCACGCTCACCTACCTCGAGCACCAGGCCTACACGAACCTGTATCCGCCGCAGGCCGGCTTCTACCCGAACGGCGGCATCGTCAACAACATCGCCGCCCGGCTCACCTGGCAGAACCCGGAGACGCTCGAGATCGAGCCGTGGATCGCCGCGGAGTGGACCGTGAACGACGACGCCACGGAGTACACCTTCGACCTCAACCCGGACGTGACGTTCTCGGACGGCACACCCGTGGACGCCGCCGCCGTCGCGAAGAACTTCGACACCTACGGGCTGGGCGACGCCGAGCGCGGGCTCACCGTCTCCGAGGCCATCAACAACTACGCCGGCAGCGAGGTGGTGGACGAGGACACCGTGACCTTCCGCTTCAGCGCGCCGTCGCCCGGCTTCCTGCAGGCGACGTCGACCATCAACTCGGGACTGCTGTCCCCGGAGACCCTGGACGGCACGATCGAGGACTTCGGCGCGGGCAACGCGGAGGAGATCATCGGCTCCGGTCCCTTCACCGTCACCGACGAGAAGCTCGGCACCGAGTACACCCTCACCGCCCGCGACGACTACGCCTGGGGCCCGGACAGCGCCGAGAACGACGGTCGGCCCTACCTCGACGCCGTCCACGTGCTGGTCACGCCCGAGGACTCCGTCCGCATCGGCTCGCTGCTCGCGGGTCAGGCCGACTACGTCCGCTACGTCCAGGCGTTCGACGAGGACCGCGTCGAGGGCGCCGGATTCACGCTGTACGCCCCGCAGACCCGCGGCGTGAACAACTCGATCGCCCTCCGCCCGGAGAACCCGCTGCTGTCCGACATCCGCGTGCGCCAGGCAATCATCGCCGCGGTCGACGCGCAGGAGGTCGTCGACACCCTGTTCACCGAGAACTACCCGGTGGCCACGTCGGTGCTGTCCTCCCAGGCCGCGGGCTACAAGGAGGAGTCCGCGCACTACGCCCACGATCCGGAGAAGGCGGAGGCGCTGCTCGACGAGGCCGGCTGGGAGCCCGGCGCCGACGGTATCAGGGAGAAGGACGGCGAGCGGCTGTCGATCACGGTCTACGAGGCCAAGCCGCAGCCCCTGTCGAAGCAGACCCTGGAGCTCGTGGCGCAGCAGCTCGCGGCGGTCGGCGTGGAGCTCACCGTCAAGCCCGGCGATGCGGGCAGCTACGCGGAGGACACGCGTGATCCGCTGAAGACGGGGTTCTACCACTCGATGGTCGGGCGTGCCGACCTCGACGTGATCAAGAGCCAGTACTTCACGAAGAACCGCGACGTGCTCATCTCTCAGGACGCGACGCTCGACGAGCTGCTGCTGGCCGTCGCCTCCGAGCCGGACGCCGAGAAGCGGGTGGCCGCCTCGCAGGCCGTGCAGGACTACATCGCGGAGCAGGCGTACGTGATCCCGCTCTTCGAGGAGCCGCAGGTCTATGGTGCGGCCACGTATGTGCACGGCGTCGCCTTCGAGTCGGTCGGCCGGCCCACGTTCTCCGGCGTGTGGCTCGCGGAGCACTGAGGATCACGGTGACCCCATGACTTTCGTCCTCCGACGGGCCGGGCAGGCCGCGATCGTGCTGATCGCGGCCTTCACGGCCACGTTCTTCCTGCTGCAGCTGCTGCCGGGAGACGCCATCCTCATCAAGTTCTCCGACCCGAGCCTGGGGCTCTCGCCGGAGCAGCTCGACGACATCCGCGCCACCTACGGCGCCGACGTGCCGTGGGGGGAGCAGTACCTGCACGCGGGTCTCGGCTTCCTGGCGGGCGACTTCGGCTACTCGACCCAGTACGGGACCCCGGTGCGGACGATGCTCGCCGAGGCGCTGCCCGCCACGCTGCTGCTCGCGACGGTCGGACTCCTGGTCGCGGTCGTGCTCGCGGGCCTGATCGCCGTGCTCTCCTCGCTCGCACCCTTCGCGTGGCTGCGGGACGGCCTGCGCCAGGTGCCGGGCCTGTTCGTCGCGGTGCCGGTGTTCTGGCTCGGGATCCTGCTCATCCAGGTGTTCTCGTTCGGCCTCGGGTGGGTGCCGATCGTGGGGGCCGATCCTGTCAGTGGGCTGATCCTCCCCGTGCTCACGCTCGCCGTGCCGATCTCGGCGCCGCTCGCCCAGGTGCTGGTCCGGTCGATCGACCGGGTGCAGGCGCAGCCGTTCGTGACCGTGGTCCGGGCGAAGGGCGCGCCGCCGGTGTGGGTGCTCACCCGCGCGGTCGCACGCAACGCCGCCGTCCCGACGCTCACCATCGCGGGGGTGCTGTTCGGAGAGCTCGTCGGAGGCGCGGTGGTCACCGAGACGGTCTTCGGCCGCACCGGCATCGGACGCCTCACGGAGCAGGCCGTCGCGAACCAGGACATCCCGGTGCTGCAGGGAGTGGTGCTGCTGTCGGCGCTGGGGTTCGTGGTGATCAGCTTCGCCGTCGACCTGGCCACGCCCCTGATCGACCCGCGGCAGCGGCGATCGGCGCGCGCCGCCCGTTCCCGCCCCGTCCGTCCCGTCGCCCAGGAGGTGCCCGCATGACCGCTCCCGTGATCGCGGAGACGTCGGTCGAGACGCCCGGTGCAGCGCCTGCGCCGTCCGCCCCGGCCCCCGTCTCCGCATCCCGTCCCCGACGGCGCTCGCGCGCCTGGGGGCTGTATCTGGCGTTCGCGGTCGTCGCCGTGGCGGTGCTGTGGGCGGTGATCCCCGGGGTCTTCGCGCCGGGCGATCCGCTCACCGGCGTTCCCGCCGACAAGCTCCTGCCCCCGAGCGCCGCGCACTGGTTCGGGACCGACGCGCTGGGCCGCGACCTCTTCGGCCGGGTCGTGCACGGCGCGGTGCACTCCCTGTCGGGTGCGCTCATCGCCGTGACGGTCGGCCTCGCGCTCGGCACGCTCCTCGGTGCCGTCGCCGGTGCGACCGGCGGCATCGTGGACGACGTGCTGATGCGGGTCGTCGACGTGCTGCTGGCGATCCCGGGGCTGCTGCTGTCGCTCTCCGTCATCATCCTGCTCGGCTTCGGCACCGTCAACGCGGCGATCGCCGTGGGCCTCGGCAGCGTTGCCGCCTTCGCCCGGCTCATGCGCGCCGAGGTGGCGCGGGTGCGCCGGACCGAGTACGTCGAGGCGGCCTTCGGCAGCGGCGGCACCTTCGTCGCCGTGCTGCGCCGGCATGTGCTCCCGAACGCCCTCACCCCGATCATCGCGCTCGCCGCGCTGCAGTTCGGTACGGCCATCCTCGCCATCTCCACCCTCGGCTTCCTCGGCTACGGGGCCCCGCCGCCCACCCCCGAGTGGGGCCTGCTGATCGCCGAGGGACGCAACTACATCGCGACCGCCTGGTGGCTCACGGCGCTCCCCGGCCTCGTCGTGGTCGCCGTCGTGCTCAGCGCCAACCGCATCAGCCACCGGCTCGGAAGGAGCACCCGATGACCGTGCCCGAACGCGCACCCGTGTCGATCCCGATCAGCCACCGGCTCGGAAGGAGCACCCGATGACCGCGCCCACCCCCGTCCTCACCGCGACGGACCTGCGGGTCTCGTACGCCGGCCGCGAGGTCGTGCACGGCCTCTCGTTCGCCATCGCCGAGGGGGAGACGCTCGCCCTGGTCGGCGAGTCGGGCTCCGGCAAGTCCACCACGGCGCACGCCCTCCTCGGCCTGCTGCCGGAGGGCGGACGGGTCGAGGGCGGCCGCGTCCGGCTCGGCGACCTCGACATCTCCGGATGGTCGGATCGGGCGTTCCGGGGCATCCGCGGGTCGGAGATCGGGCTGGTGCCGCAGGATCCGACGACGTCGCTCGACCCGGTGCGCCCCGTCGGCGTGCAGGTCGCCGAGGTGCTGCGCCTGCACGGGCATCGCGACCGGCGTTCCCGGAACGCCCGCGTGCTCGAGCTGCTCGACCGCGTCGGGCTGGACGATCCCGACCTGCGCGCCCGACAGTATCCGCACGAGCTCTCCGGTGGCATGCGGCAGCGGGTCCTCATTGCGGCCGCGATCGCCCTCCGCCCTCGGCTGCTCATCGCGGACGAGCCCACCAGCGCCCTCGACGCCAAGGTGCAGCGCCGCGTGCTGGACCTGCTGGACGAGCTGCAGCGCGAGGACGGCACGAGCATCCTGCTCGTGACGCACGACCTCGGCGTCGCCGCGGACCGGGCGGCGCGGATCGCGGTGCTGAAGGACGGCCGGATCGTGGAGCAGGGGCCGAGTGCGCAGGTGCTCGCGGAGCCGGAAGACCCGTACACGAGGCAGCTGCTCGCCGACGCGCCGGCCTTCACGACCGGCTTCCGACGTCCGGACGCGCCGCCGTTCCTCCGGGATGCCGCGGCGGTGGCCGCCGAGAAGCCGTGGGAGATCGTGGCCGCGGGCCTCGTGAAGGAGTTCCGGGTCGCGGGACGCGAACGCTTCCGGGCGGTCGACGACGTCTCCTTCCGGGTGCGGCGCGGGACGACCCATGCGCTGGTCGGCGAGTCCGGATCGGGCAAGTCCACGACCGCGCGCCTGGTCACGCTCTTCCTCCGTCCGGACGCCGGGACCGTGGAGCTCGCGGGGGAGGACGCGACGGCCGTCGAGGGGGCGCGGCTGCGTGCGCTGCGCCGACGGATCCAGCTCGTGTACCAGAACCCGTTCGCCTCCCTCGACCCACGGCAGCAGATCGCCGACATCGTGGCCGAGCCGCTGCACAACTTCCGCCTCGGCGGCCGGTCCGAGCGTCGGGATCGCGCGGTCGCCCTGCTCGAACGCGTGGCGCTGCCGGCGGATGCGGCCCGCCGCACGCCGAGCGAGCTCTCCGGAGGGCAGCGGCAGCGGGTCGCGATCGCACGGGCGCTCGCCGTCGACCCGGAGATCCTCGTGCTCGACGAGGCGGTGTCGGCGCTCGACGTGACGGTGCAGGCGCGCATCCTCGAACTGCTCTCCGCGCTCCAGGCCGAGCTCGGACTCACCTACCTCTTCATCTCGCACGACCTCGCCGTGGTGCGCCGCATCAGCCACACCGTCTCCGTCATGCACCGCGGGCGCGTGGTGGAGGACGGGCCGACCGAAGAGCTGTTCCACGACCCGCAGCACGAGAACACCCGGGAGCTGCTGGCCGCGGTCCCCGGACGAACGGAGATCCTCGCATGAGCACCACCCCTCGTCCCACCGTCGCGTTCTTCACGCGGCTTCTCGACGACGCGTCCCCGGCCGACCGCTACCGCCTCGCCCTGGAGCAGATCCAGCACGCCGAGGAGCACGGCGTGGGGAGGGCGTGGGTGGCGCAGCACCACTTCCGGGCGGCGGAAGGCGGGCTGCCCTCGCCGCTCGTCTTCCTCGCGCACGCGGCGGCACGCACCTCCCGGATCCGGCTCGGCACCGGGATCATCACCCTTCCCCTCGAAGACCCGGTCCGGGTCGCCGAGGACGCCGTGGTGGCCGACCTGCTCGCGGACGGGCGGATCGACCTCGGGCTCGGCAGCGGCGGCACCCCGTCGTCCTTCGCGCCCTTCGGGGAGGACGTGCGCGACAAGGGGCCCACCTACGACCGCAAGCTCGGCGTCCTGCTCGACGCTCTCGCCGGCCGGGACATCGGTGCGGAGAACACGCTGTATCCGGACGCGGGGTCGCTGGCCGCGCGCATCTGGCAGGCGACGTTCTCGGCCCCCGGCGGTCATCGGGCAGGCGTCCACGGTCACGGACTGCTGCTGTCCCGCACGCAGCCCCGCCCCCACGACCGGCTGCACGCGCCGCTGTCCGCGCTGCAGGACCCCATCATCGACGCGTACCTCGACGCGCTCCCCGCCGAGGCGACCCCGCGGATCACCGCCTCCCGCACCGTGTTCGTGGCGGATGACCGCGCCGAGGCGCTCCGGTTCGCCGAGGTCGGGTTGCGGCGGGCGGCCGAGGGCTTCCGTCGGCAGGGCCAGACGATCCCCGGGGACGACCTCGACGACCTCATCGCCGCACTCGACACGCATCTCGGCACGCCCGAGGAGGTCGCCGCCTCGCTCGCCGCCGACACCACGCTGCACCGCGCGACCGAGGTGGCATTCCAGGTGCACTCGGTCGACGCGCCGCACGCCCACGTCCTGCGCTCGATCGAGCTGTTCGCGACCGAGGTCGCACCGGCCCTCGGCTACGCGCTGACCCCGCCCGATCCCGAGAGCACCCGCACTGCCGAGAACACCCCCACCGTGAAGGAGAACGCATGACCGCCGACATCGTCGACCACCTGACGGGGGTGACGCCGGAGCTGGATGCGCTGCGTCGTCGCCGTCCCGTGACCAGGGAGCAGCTCCAGGCGAGCTTCGACGCGCTGTTTCACCCGGTCTCCGCGGAGCACGTCTCGCTCGCGGAGCGCGCACTCATCGCGGCGTTCGCGACCGCTCTCGCCGGTGCCGACGACCCCACGGCGGAGTTCTACGCCGGGAGGGCCCGCGAGATCGACCCGGAGCGCGCCGCGATCGTCGCCCGGGAGGCAGAGGCCGCCGCGACCACGGGACCGTTCGGCGCCTACACCGAACGCGGGCTGGAGGCCGAGAGCACCGACGGCGCGCGGTACGTGCCGGACGAGGCGGCGTCGGCTGCCCTGGGGGAGCGCCTCGCGGCGGCTCTCGCGCACACGCACCTGCTGGTGTTCCGCCCCCGCGAGGCATCCGGCGCCGACCTCGGCCGCCTGCACGACGCCGGCTGGTCGACGGACGGCATCGTCACGCTGTCGCAGCTCGTGTCGTTCCTCGCCTTCCAGCAGCGGGTCGTCACCGGCCTGCGGGTGCTCCAGGACGCTGGACTCACCGCCACCGACACCGACACCGACGACACCGACACCGACGAGGAGGCCGCATGACCGCCGCCGACACCGTGCTCCGGCACGACGACGCCCCCTATCCCGACGCCTTCACCCGCGCCGAGGTCGGCTGGACGCCGCACCTCGCGCCGCTGGCGGAGGAGGATCTCACCCCGCGACACCTCGACGGCCTCGTCGACGCCGCCCGTGCGAAGAACGAGTACTTCCGGCTGCTCGCGCGCGACCCCGAGGTGCTCCGCGCGCGCACCCTCGTCGACAAGGACATCTTTTACAACACCGCGGAGGGACTCCCGCGCGCGGAGCGGGAGCTCGCGGCCACCGCCGCCTCCCGCCGCAACGGCTGCGTGTTCTGCGCCTCCGTGCACTCCCGGTTCGCGGCGCATCACGGCAAGCGGCCGGAGGATGTCGACGCGCTCCTCGCCGAGGGCGTGGACGCGGACCTCGGGGAGCGCTGGAATGCGATCGTCGCCGCCGCGGTCGCGCTGACCGACACGCCCCGCGCGTTCGGTCCCGAGCACATCGCGCGCCTCCGTGCGGCCGGACTGGACGACCTCGAGATCGCGGACGTCGTGCACGGCGCGGCCTTCTTCAACTGGGCGAACCGGCTGATGCTCTCGCTCGGCCGCCCCGTCGCTCCCGCCTGACCTCGCGGGTCAGGCCGAATCGATCGTTATCGGCGGAGCGGGTCCACCTGCAACAATGGCGGCGTGGTCCACATCGCACCCCTGTCGAGTGCGCAAGCGTCGGCGCACCGCGACGACGTTCTGAGTGTCTGGACTGAGGTGTTCGGCCCCGTGGCTCACGCGGGGAACTCCGGCGGTGACGCAGGGTACGAGAGGGGAGAGCGTCGTGCTACGGCTGCTTGCCGGCGTCGGGTCCGTGCGCAGCCTCGAATGCTCGTACCTTGCGGCGATAGTCGAACCACAGCTTCACGCCGTACAACGCGAGTGCCAGTGGTAAGAGGAAGGCGATCCAGTCGACAACCTCGGCGACGTCGAGGCCCCCTGCGCCCCGAAGTGCGGCGACTGCGCCCCAGCCGATCATCATGAAGAGAGCGGTCAGACGCAGGCGTCCGAGGGCGAGGCGCTGCTGAATCAGCGACGGGGCGGGGTCTTTCGCAGTCATCTGATTGCCTGACCGCTACCCGTGTCGAAGAGCTCCCGTCTGCGCCGCTTCTGATCTCGAATCAGGGGGATGAACACACCGAGGCCGAACGTGAGTCCGAGGAAGACGGTCGGGATCCATTGTCCGGTGAGGTCGGCGACGAGAAACGCTGCGCCGATCGTCATCGCGACCCAACCCACTCCGAGCAGCGTCATCAGCCATGCCCGACGGCCGAGCTTGCGCTCGGTCACGGCGAGTTCGTCCGGAGAATCCCCCAGAGATTCAGTCATGCGCGCAGCTTATCGGCGGGCTGACGGCTGGCGGCGGGCCTGTCCTTCTCGACGCCGACATAACCGGTGGTGACACCAATTCCGCTCCCGCCTGACCCCTCAGGGGACGAGGATGATCTTCCCCGAGGCGGCGCCGGTCTCCATGAGCTCATGGGCCCGGGCCGCCTCGGCGAGGGGCAGCTCCGGGCCCAGCTCGATGGTGAAGTCGCCGGCGGCTAGCAGGTCGACCGTCTTCTGCAGCGCTTCTGCGCGCCACTCCAGCTCCTGCGGCGTGAGCGGCTCGGGGGAGCCGCCGGAGAACGCCCGGATGCCGAAGTCAGCGGCGTCGGGACCGCGAACGATGGTCGCGATGCGGTCACGGTCGGCGACCAGTGCGAGGGAGGTCTCGATCGCCTCGTCGGTGCCCGCGCAGTCCAGGACGACGGTCACGGGGGAGGGGGCAGCCGCGCGGACGCGGTCGAGCAGGCCGTCGCCGTAGGCCACGGGGATCGCGCCGAGCTCGCGGAGCTGGTCGTGCCGGGCGGGGCTCGCGGTGGCGATCACCGTCGCGCCCCAGGCGACCGCGAACTGCACGGCGGCCTGGCCGACCGCACCCGAGCCCGCGTGCACGAGGAGCACGTCGTCGGCCGTCACGGCGAGCGAGCGGAGGGACTGATAGGCGGTGCCGGCGGGGATGCCGATCGCCGCCCCCTCGGCGGCGGTGACGGCGTCCGGGAGCTTCACGAGCTTGTCGGCCTCGACCGCGAGGGCGGAGGCGTAGGTCCCGAGCGTGTCGCGGATCGCGACGCGGTCGCCGACCTCGAACCCCTCCACGCCCTCGCCCAGCACCTCGATCACCCCGGCGCCGTCGAACCCGACCGGACGCGGCTCGGTGATCGGCGCGGAGGGGCGCTTGCCGCCGCGGAGCTTGGCGTCGATGGGGTTGGCGCCGGCCGCCTCGATGCGCACCAGCGCCTCGCCGCGGACGGGCACGGGGTCAGGCACCTCCATCAGGTGGAGAACAGCGGGGGATCCGAACTCGGTGTAGACGATCGCGCGGGCCATGCCCTCAGGCTACCCGGCGGGGATCACTTCCCCGCGAGCGCCTTGGTGATCCGCTGCGGGGACACCGGCTGCGCGGTGCCGAGACGCTGGGCGAAGACGCTGACCCGGTACTCCTCCAGCAGCCAGCGCACCTCGACGATCGCGGGCGGCGCGTCGGGCGCGAGGGGGATGGTGCCCCCGGCGTCCGCGAACAGCACCGCCATCCGCTCGAACTCCGTCATCCGTGCGCGGTCCTTGCCCGGCTCGTTCGCGAGGGTCTTCAGCCGATCGATCATGCCGTCGAGGTACCGGGGGAAGTGGGCGAGCCGGTCGACTCCCGCCGCCGCGACGAAGCCGGGGTGGAGCAGTCCGGAGAGCTGGGTGCGGATGTCGTTCAGCGGGCCGAGCAGCGCCAGCGCGTTCTGCGCCTTGATGCCGCGCTCCACCTCCCGCGCCTTCGTGAGGATGCGGGCGACGAGGGAGACGCAGGCGAAGAGCTCGTCGACGAGCACGGCCGAGACGGCGTCGCGCACCCGCGCGAACTCGGCCTCGGTGCGCACGACGCCGCGGTCGCGGCCGTCGGCGCCGCCGGTCGACGCGTCGATCACTCGACGGGCGACGGCGGCCCGGCAGTCCTCGATGAGCGCGGCCGCCGACGGGTACGGCGAGGCGGCGAGTGCGAGCTTCTCCTGGCTGGTGAGGTGCTGCTGCACGTACGACGACGGCGACGGCACCGCGAGCAGGACGAGACGGAGCACGCCGTCGCGCGTGGCGGCGGCTGCGGCATCGGGTGTCGCCTCGACCCGCACCGACACGCTCGTGCCGGCGTCGACGATCGCCGGGTACCCGCGGACGACGCCGCCCGCGACCTTCGTGTCGATGACCGCCGGGAGGTCGCCGAATGTCCACGCCGTCAGCCCGGTCTGCTCGACGGGAGCGGCGGCCACGCGCTCCGCCCCGCGCGGTCCCGGTGCCTCCGCACGCCCTGGACGGGCGATGGAGCGGGCGACGCTGCTGCGCGCGCGGTCGGAGAGCTCGGTCTGCAGTGCCCGGAGATCGCGCCCGGACCCGACCACCCGTCCCCGCTCGTCTACGGCGCGGAAGTTCATGCGCAGATGCGCCGGCACGCGTTCGTCGTCGAAGTCGGCGGCCGTGACCACCTGGTTCGCGAGCGGCTGCACGAGCCGCGCGAGCGCCTCCTTGAGAGTGCGCGGGGGGAGACCGCCGTGCACCTCCGGACCCTCGTCGGCCAGCGCCGCCCCGAACTTCTCGGCCCAGTCGGCGGCGGGGACGACGTGGCGCCGGATGGCCTTGGGCAGCGCACGCAGCAGCCCGGTGACGAGCTCCGCGCGCAGCCCCGGCACCTGCCAGTCGAAGCCGCGGTCCTCGATCTGGGCGAGCAGCGGCAGAGGCAGTACGACGCTCACGCCGTCGTCGGGTGCGCCCGGCTCGAACCGGTAGGCGAGGCCGAGCACCTGATCGCCCTGGGTCCACCGGGTCGGGAACTCGCGCTGGTCGGCGCGGTCCTCGTCGTCGATGAGGTCGCTCTCGCGCATCACGAGCAGCTTCGGCGTCGTCGTCAGCGCCTCGCGCCACCACTTCTCGAACGACCGCACGTCGAACACGTCGGCGGGGATGCGCTCGTCGTAGAAGCGGAAGACGGCCTCGTCGCCGGCCAGGATGTCGCGACGCCGCTCGCGCTCCTCGAGCTTCTCCAGGCGGCGGCGGAGCTCGGCGTTGCTGCGCCAGAACGCACTGACCCGCTTGTCGATGCGGGACGGGTCCCACTCGCCCTCGACGAGCGCATGGCGGACGAAGAGCTCGCGCGAGGCGGCCCGGTCGATGCGGGCGAACTGCACCCGCCGGCGCGGGACGATCTCGACCCCGAAAAGGGTGACCTTCTCGAACGCCACGGCGGCTCCGGCGTCCTTGGACCAGTGCGGCTCGGTGACCTGGCGCTTCGCGAGGTCGCCGGCGAGGGGCTCAGCCCAGGCGGGGTCGATCGCGGCGACGGTGCGCGCGAAGGTGCGGGAGGTCTCCACGATCTCGGCGGCCATGACCGCCCGGGGGCTCTTCTTGCGCAGCCCCGACCCCGGGAAGATCGAGAACCGGATGCCCCGCGCGCCCCGGTACTCCGTGATGCGGCGGCGGGCGTCCTTTGCGGGAGAGTGGGCCTTCCCCGCGGGGGCGGTGCGCTCGTCGAGGACGCCGATCTGCGACAGCAGGCCGGACAGCAGCGCGCGGTGGATGGCGTCCGGATCGGCCGCGCCGCCCGGCTCCGCCCCGCGGTCGGGGTTCTTCACGAGCGTCCGGAGCTGGCGGTGCACGTCGAACCACTCGCGGACGCGCACGTAGTTGAGGTGCTCGCTGCGGCACAGCCGGCGGAACGCGCTGGAGCCGAGCTCGCGCTGCTGCTCGCGCAGGTGGTTCCAGAGGTTCAGGAGGGTGAGGAAATCGCTCGTCGAGTCCACGAAGCGCGCGTGCAGCCGGTCCGCCTCCTCGCGGCGCTCCTCGGGTCGTTCCCGGACGTCCTGGATGGACAGCCCCGCCACGATCGCGAGCACGTCCCGCAGCACCGCCCCCTGGGTCCCTGAGCCTGTCGAAGGGCCCGACCCCCGCTGGGTCCCTGAGCCTGTCGAAGGGCCCGCCTCGATGAGCATCCGCGCGAACCGCGGGTCCATCGGCATCCGGGCGATGTCACGTCCGATGCGGGTGAGCAGGGGGCCGTCGTCCGGCCCCCGCGCCGGGCGGAGGGCGCCGAGCTCGGTGAGCAGGTCGAACGCCGCCTTCACGCCCCGGGAGTCCGGCGGGGTGAGGAACGGGAACGCGGTGATGTCGCCGAAGCCGAGCGCGAGCATCTGCAGGATGACGGAGGCGAGGGAGGTGCGCAGGATCTCGGGTTCGGTGAACTCGGGACGCCGCGCGTAGTCCTCCTCGGAGTACAGGCGGATGGCGATGCCGTCGCTCGTGCGACCCGCGCGCCCGGAGCGCTGATTCGCCGAGGCCTGGGAGATGGCTTCGATGGGCAGCCGCTGCACCTTCGAGCGGTTGCTGTACCGGGAGATACGCGCGGTGCCGGTGTCGATGACGTATTTGATGCCGGGCACCGTGAGGCTCGTCTCGGCCACGTTCGTCGCGAGCACGACCCGGCGACGGACGCCGGCCACGGTGCTGCGCTCGAACACCCGGTGCTGCTCCGCGGCGGAGAGCCGGCCGAACAGGGGGAGGACCTCGGTGGGCGAACGGTCCTTTGCGTAGGCGGCGCGCACGGCGTCGGCCGCATCCCGGATCTCCGCCTCGCCGGGCAGGAACACGAGCACGTCGCCGGGCGCCTCCCGGTCGAGCTCGCGGAGCGCCGCGACGATCGCGCTCACCTCGTCCTCCGGCTCGCCGGCGGCGTCCTGCTCCGCATCCTCGTCGACGAGCGGACGATAGCGGATCTCGACGGGATACGTGCGCCCCGACACCTCGATGACGGGCGCGGGTGTGCCGTCGGCGGCAGCGAAGTGGCGGGCGAAGCTCTCCGGGTCGATCGTGGCGGAGGTGATGACCACCTTCAGGTCCGGGCGCTCCGGGAGGATGCGGGCGAGGTAGCCCAGCAGGAAGTCGACGTTGAGTGAGCGCTCGTGGGCCTCGTCGATGATGATCGTGTCGTAGCGCGTCAGCAGCCGGTCGCGATGGATCTCGTTGAGGAGGATCCCGTCGGTCATCAGCGCGATCCGGGTCTCGTCGGAGACCTTGTCGGTGAAGCGCACCTTGTAGCCGACGAGCGTGCCGAGCTCGACCCGCAGCTCCTCGGCCACGCGCTCCGCGATCGTGCGGGCGGCCAGCCGTCGGGGCTGGGTGTGGGCGATGCGCTCGCGGCCCAGCTCCAGCGCGATCTTCGGGAGCTGGGTGGTCTTCCCCGATCCGGTCGCGCCGGCGACGATGACGACCTGGTGGTCGCGGATGGCGTCGGCGATCTCGTCCCTGGCCGCGCTGACGGGCAGCTCCGGAGGGTAGGAGATCACGGGGGAGGACATAGCCCTCCATCGTATGCCGGGATGCACACCGGGGTCGCCGCGATCGCCGCATACGATCATCGGGTGATGACTGCTCTCCGCCCCGTGCGCTGGTTCCGTGATTTCGGGCGGCCGCCGCGCATCCTCGGTCTCGACGTCGCGCGGGGTCTGGCGATCCTCGGCATGGCCGGTGCCCACGTCGGCGTGACGGAGGCGTTCGAGTGGGGCGATCCGACCACCTGGACCGACCTCGTGCACGGCCGCTCCTCGATCCTCTTCGCGCTGCTCGCCGGCGTCTCCATCGCCCTCATGACCGGGCGCGACGTGCTGCCGGAGCGGGAACGCCTCCCGAGCCTCCGCCTCAACCTCGTGGGCCGCGGTGCGGTGATCTTCGTGATCGGTCTCGCCCTGGAGCTCCTCAACACGCCGATCGCCGTGATCCTCACCCTCTACGGCCTGCTCTACGTCGCCGTCATCCCGGTCCTGCGGTGGCGACCGCGGCAGCTGCTCCTCGGCGCCGCCGTCCTCGCCCTCGCCGGTCCGGCGTTGCTCGCTCTGCTCAGTGCGGTGGCGCTGCAGCCGTTCGGCGCGGGCATCGGGTTCGTGCTCTACGGCACCTATCCGATCACCGTGTGGCTGGCTCTCGTGCTCGGCGGCATGGCTCTGGGGCGACTTCGGGTGCAGGAGGTGCGCACGGCCGTCGTCGCCCTCATCGTCGGGGTGGTCCTCGCCGCGATCGGCTATGGTCTGGGTGCCCTCGGATCGGGCGCGGGACTGGGCGGGACGGAATCGATCGTCTCCTCGACGAGCGCCTCTTCCGGGAGCGAGAGCATCGAGATCCTTCCCGACGAGAGCCTGTCGTCGTCGTTCATCCCCGACGACGAGATGCCGCCATCCGGCTGGGAGAGCTATCCCGAGGCGCTCGCCGCGACGGATCCGCTCGGCTCCATGGTCCGCGCGGTCTTCGCCGTCGACCCGCACAGCGGCGGCACCGCTGAGATCCTGGGCTCCGGCGGGTTCGCCCTCGCGGTGGTCGCCCTGTGCCTGCTGCTGTGCCGTCCGCTGCGTTGGCCGCTGCTGCCCCTCGGTGCGCTGGGGTCCATGCCGCTCACGGCATACAGCCTGCACGTCGTCTCCGTCGTCCTCGTCGCCGGCCCCGGCGGCTTCATCGCCGACAACTCCTTCTGGGCGCTCACCGTCGTGGCGCTCCTGCTGGTCACGACGCTGTGGGCGATGTTCGTCGGCCGTGGTCCCCTGGAGCGCCTCGTCGGGAAGGGCGCCGCCGCGATGCCCGCCGTGCCTCGGCGCTGACGCTTTTCGTCATCCGCGCGGCCGCACCTGTCATCACAGGTCCTAGGCTGGGGGGATGACCATTCCTGCACTCGAACTGAACGACGGCAACTCCATCCCCCAGCTGGGCTACGGCGTCTTCAAGGTGCCGCCGGCAGAGACCGAGAAGACGGTGAGCGAGGCCCTCGAGATCGGGTACCGCCACATCGACACCGCCGCGATCTACGGCAACGAGGAGGGCGTCGGCGCGGCTATCGCGTCCTCCGGCATCCCCCGCGAGGAGCTCTTCGTCACCACGAAGCTGTGGAACGACCGCCACCACGACGACGAGCCCCGCGCTGCCATCGGCGAGAGCCTCGAGAAGCTCGGCCTGGAGCAGGTCGACCTCTACCTCGTGCACTGGCCCACCCCCGCGAAGGACGACTACGTCCACGCGTTCGCGAAGCTCGTCGAGCTGCGCGACGCGGGCCTGACCCGCAGCATCGGCGTCTCGAACTTCCTCGTGCCGCACCTGGAGCGCACGGTGAAGGAGACCGGCGTCGTCCCGGCCGTGAACCAGATCGAGCTGCACCCGGCGTACCAGCGCCGCGAGGAGGTCGCGTGGGCCGAGGCCAACGGCGTCCGCATCGAGGCCTGGGGTCCGCTCGGCCAGGGCAAGTACGACCTCTTCGGCACCCCGGCGATCGCGGAGGCGGCCGCCGCCCACGGCGTGACCCCCGCACAGGCCGTCCTGCGCTGGCACCTGCAGAAGGGCATCATCGTCTTCCCGAAGTCGGTGCGTCCGGAGCGTCTGCGCGAGAACCTCGACGTGTTCGGCTTCGAGCTGACCGACGCCGAGATCGCCGCGATCGACGCGCTCGACCCGCTCGACGGTTCCGGCCGCGTGGGCTCGCACCCGGACGAGGTCAACTGACCGGAGCCTTGCTCCCGAGCCCGCGGCCCGCGGCTCGTCTCCGTTCCACATGACGCCCCGTGTCGCTTCGCGCGACACGGGGCGTCCGCATGGGTACCGTCGAGCCCATGACAGCTCCGCTCCGCGTCGTCGCCGTCTCGGGCTCCCTGCACGAGCCGAGCAAGACCACCGCCCTCCTCCGTGCGATCACCGCCGCGGTCGCCGAGCGTGCTCCGGTCGAGGCGCAGCTGATCGAGCTCACGCAGATCGGACCCTCGCTCGCGGGTGCTCTCCGCCGGGACCAGCTCCCGCCGGAGGTGGAGGCGCAGCTGCAGGCGATCGAGACCGCCGACCTCCTCATCGTGGGCAGCCCGGTGTACCGCGCCTCGTTCACGGGGCTGTTCAAGCACCTGTTCGACTTCGTGGACCAGTACGCGCTGGTCGGCACGCCGGTGCTCCTCGCGGCGACCGGCGGGGGCGAGCGGCACGCCCTCATGATCGAGCACCAGCTCCGTCCCCTGTTCGCGTTCTTCCAGGCGCTGACGCTGCCGCTCGGCGTGTACGCGAGCACCACCGACTTCGACGGCTACGAGGTGGCGACGGACGTGCTGCGTGCGCGGATCGCGCTCGCGGCCGAGCGGGCGCTCCCGCTCGTCGGCTATACCGCGTCCCGTCCCGCGGAGCTGCTCGTCGGCTGACCCTGGTCTGCCGGTCCCGCGGAGCTGCTCGTCGGCTGATCCGGGTCCGGTCCCGGTGACCCCGGCGTAGCGTGGGAGCATGACGAACCGTCTCGCCGACACCCTCAGCCCTTACCTGCGGGCCCACGCCGACAACCCCGTCGACTGGTACCCCTGGGGGGAGGAGGCCTTCGCCGAGGCCCGCCGCCGGGATGTGCCGATGCTCATCTCGATCGGCTACTCCACCTGTCACTGGTGCCATGTGATGGCGCGCGAGTCGTTCGCCGACCCGGAGACCGCCGCCCGGATCAACGAGGGGTTCGTCGCGGTGAAGGTCGATCGCGAGGAGCATCCGCACGTCGACGGCGCCTACATGGCTGCCGCATCGGCGTTCACGCAGAACCTCGGGTGGCCGCTCACGGTGTTCACCACGCCCGCCGGTCGCGCCTTCTACGCGGGGACGTACTGGCCGCCCGAGGCGCGACCGCCGATGCCCGCGTTCCGTGATGTGCTGGCCGCGGTCGGCGAGGCGTGGACGACGCGACGGGCGCAGGCCGAGGAGTCCGCGGACGCGGTGACCGCGGCGCTCGCCGAGGCGGCGGAGACCACGGTATCGAGTCTCCCGGACGCCGCGGCCCTCGCGGAGGCCGCCCACGGCCTCGCCGCCAGAGAGGACGAGGAGTTCGGCGGCTTCGGCGGAGCTCCGAAGTTCCCGGTGGCCACGACCCTGCGGTTCCTGCAGGAGCCCCTCGTCCGCGCGGCCGCGCCGGAGGCGGCCGCTGTCGCCGAACGCGCGCTCGCGGCGATGGCCGCGTCTGCCCTGCGTGACGCCGATGGCGGGTTCTTCCGCTATGCGACCCGGCGTGACTGGACGGTGCCGCACTACGAGCGCATGCTGACCGACAACGCCCAGCTCCTCGACGTCGCGCTCGACGCCGGCGACGAGGAGATCGCCCGCGGGATCGCCCGCTTCCTGCTCCGCACTCTGCGGCGCGAGGACGGGGGCTTCGGTGCCGCACAGGACTCCGAGTCGTGGATCGACGGGGCGCGCAGCGAGGGCGGCTACTACCTCCGCCCCGTCGCGGAGCGCGTGGCGCTGGAGCCGCCCGCCGTGGACGGCAAGGTCATCACGGGCTGGAACGGCCTCGCGATCGCGGCACTCGCCCGGGCGGGGGCGGCGCTCGGCGTCCGCACCCTGCCGATCTACCTCCTGCACATGCCGCTGCTCGCGCTCGCCGACGCC
>NZ_SSDN01000064.1:0-294 GCF_004794355.1 Microbacterium sp. K36
AACGTAAGCACCCGGTGAACCCGTCTTGCCAGCTAGGTGGCGCTGGGCGTCCAGCGATGCGGGAGCAGTTCGGCGATGTCGGCCGCCTTGTGGGTCGGCAGTCGCGTGAGGACGTCTTTCAGATAGGCGTAGGGATCGTGCCCGTTGAGCTTGGCCGATTGGATCAGGCTCATGACGGCAGCCGCGCGTTGACCGGCGCGCAGTGAGCCTGCAAACAACCAATTGGAGCGACCCAGGGCAACCGGCCGGATCTGTCGCTCGACGTGGTTGTTGTCGATGGGCACCGTCGGGTCG
>NZ_SSDN01000065.1:0-33145 GCF_004794355.1 Microbacterium sp. K36
CCGGTTCCGCATGCACGCCCCGGTTCCGCATGCACGACCCGGTCCCGCATGCACGACCCAGCGGGCTCGACACGCGCGCCACCGGCCCACGATCGTGCCGATGCCGCTGGACACGTCCACGCGTACCTCACGGCACGGATGCACGAGCCGAGCACGCGGGTACGACGGGATCCCCCGCACAGACCGGCGGGCGTCACCGAGTCGTGCATCCGTCGAGTTATGCGTGCAGAAGAGAAGCACCGGTCAGGCCGTTGGCCCTACGGACCGGAGAAGAGAGGCCGGTCCGGTGCTCGGATGCACGCCCCTGCGACGGACGCACGAGCCGATGTCCGGAAGAGACCCGCGGGCGGGCCCGGATCGTGCAACCGGGCCCGCCGGCTCGGGTCAGCTGAGTTCGCCGCCCTCCAGGAGGTCGGTGACGAGGGCGGCGATGGCGGAGCGCTCCGAGCGGGTCAGGGTGACGTGGCCGAAGAGGCCGTGTCCCTTGAGGGTCTCGATGACGCTCGCGATGCCGTCGTGGCGACCGACGCGGAGGTTGTCGCGCTGCCCGACGTCGTGGGTGAGGATCACGCGGGAGTTCTGGCCCATCCGGCTGAGCACCGTGAGCAGCACGTTCCGCTCCAGGGACTGCGCCTCGTCCACGATCACGAAGGCGTCGTGCAGGGACCGCCCGCGGATGTGGGTGAGAGGCATCACCTCGAGGAGCCCTCGTTCGACCACCTCGTCGATGACGTTCCCCGAGACCACGGAGCCGAGGGTGTCGTACACCGCCTGACCCCAGGGGTTCATCTTCTCGCCCTGGTCGCCCGGGAGGTATCCGAGCTCCTGGCCACCCACGGCGAACAGCGGACGGAAGACGATGATCTTCTTCTGCTGCTGGCGCTCCAGCACGGCCTCCAGCCCCGCGCACAGCGCGAGCGCCGACTTGCCGGTGCCCGCGCGCCCGCCCAGCGACACGATGCCCACCTCCGGGTCGAGGAGCAGGTCGATCGCGATGCGCTGCTCGGCGGAGCGCCCGTGCATGCCGAAGATGTCCCGGTCACCGCGGACGAGCCGGAACTCCCCGTCGCCGGTCACCCGGCCGAGGGCCGACCCGCGCTCTGAGTGGATGATGAGGCCAGTGTTGACGGGAAGCCCGTGCACGTCCTCGCTGAGCCCGACCTCGCTCTCGTAGAGGTCGCTGATGTCGTCGCCGGAGAGATCGAGAGTGGCGATGCCGGTCCAGCCCGAGTCCACGGCCTGCTCGGCGAGGTACTCCTCGGCGCGGAGCCCCAGGGACGCGGCCTTCACCCGCATCGGGAGGTCCTTCGACACGATGGTCACGTCCTGGCCGTCCTGGGCGAGGTGCATCGCCACCGAGAGGATGCGGCTGTCGTTGTCGCTGAGGCGGATGCCCGCGGGGAGCACCGAGAGGTCGGCGTTGCCGAGCTCGACGCGGAGGGTGCCGCCCTCGCCGACCTCCACCGGGAAGTCGAGCCGACCGTGCTCGACGCGCAGGTCGTCGAGGTGGCGCAGCGCCTGGCGGGCGAAGTACCCGATCTCCGGGTCGTGCCGCTTGCCCTCGAGCTCGGTGATGACGACGACCGGAAGCACCACCGAATGCTCCGCGAACCGGAACAGCGCCTGCGGATCGCTCAGCAGGACCGAGGTGTCGAGGACGTAGGTGCGCAGATCCTGATCCGGTTCTGCGGCCGCGGCCTGACTCGGCGTCTGACGGGTGGACTGCTGCGCGGTGCTGGTGGACTGCTGCGCTGTACGTGTGGTCACGACCCACTCCCGACCCGGGGATTCCCGGCTATTCGAACGAGTCGACCAGGGGGTCACGAGTCGCGAACCTGAGGCCGACCCGACCGGGCGCCTTGCCCGATGCCTTGAAGGTACGGCCGCCCGGGGGTTTTCCACGGACTCGACACGCCAGCGATTCGTTACGGGACGATGAACGATTCCTTGCCGAACGCGCCGAGGGTCTCATCGAGCAGGGCGAGGGTCTCGGCGTCGGTTCCGGCGTGCGGCGCGATGCGGATGGATCCGCCCCGAGCGGTGACGACCAGTCCGGCGTTCGCGAGAGCCGCGGCGAGCCGTGCGGGATCCTCCGGTGCGAGTGCGACGATCCCGGCGCGCTCGGTGCGCTCGCGCGGCGAGGCGACGGCGATCCCGTGGTGGTCGGCCGTGGCGATCACCGCGTCCACGTGCGCAGCCACCCGCTCCTCGATCGCCGCAACCCCGGCGTCCCTGACGCCCCGAGCGCCGATCGCGAGCCGACCGGCGGCGAGCGTGTCCGGCATGCTGATCGTGTAGGCCTTGGCATCCGGCGCGGGGGCGGGCAGCTCGTCGACGACCAGCCCGCTCGCCCCCGTCCCGGTGATGCCGGAGAGCACGGGCACGATGCGCTCCCGTGCGTACGGCGAGAACCATGCGAACCCGGTGCCCCGGCCCGCGCGCAGCCATTTGTAGCCATGCCCGACGACGACGTCGGCGACGCTGTAGTCCGCGTCGACCACGCCGAAGGACTGCACGGCATCGACGATGAGGAGGCGGTCGGGGCCGAGGACGTCCCGCAGCGCGGCGAGGTCGGCCCGATAGCCGGTGCGGAAGTCGACGTGGCTGACGGCGAGGGCCACGACATCGTCGTCCAGGACCGCAGCGACGGCATCGGGAGTCACCCGCCCGTCCTCCGGCGTGATCCAGCGCGGCGTGACTGCGTGGTCGGATGCGGTCGCCGCACGCTCCAGAGTGAGGCTCACGCTCGGGAACTCCGCGGTGCTCGCGATGACCGCACCGGAGATCCCGTAGAGCGCGTGCATGAGGCCGTGGGTCGACGACGGCTGCAGCGTGACGTCCGCGGCGTCGGCTCCGAGGAGCTCGGCGACGACCTCCTGCGCCTGTCCGATCCGCTCTCCCACGAGCGCCAGGGACGACGGCCGGCCGCTGCCGAGGAGATCCGCGTCCGCGAAGACCTCGGCCCGGACGGACGGCGACACGGGGCCGAACGCCGCCCAGTTCAGGTATCCGGGCTCCGCGTCGAAGGTGCCGAGGTAGTCGTCGAAAGTGCTCACTGCGTCATTGTGACACGCGCCCGCACCCCTCGGATCAGCGTCCGAAACGGCGATCGCGGTCGGCGTAGTCGCGGATCGCGCGGAGGAAGTCGACCTGCCGGAGGTCCGGCCCCAGCGCCTCGACGAAGTAGAACTCGCTGTGCGCGCTCTGCCACAGCAGGAAGTCACTGAGCCGCTGCTCGCCGCTCGTGCGGATCACGAGGTCGGGATCCGGCTGACCCCCTGTGTAGAGGTGCTCCCCGATCATCTCGGGGGTGAGCTGCGCCGCGAGGTCCTCCAGGGTGCCACCCGAGGCCTCGTGCGTGGCGATGATACTGCGCACCGCGTCGACGATCTCGTTCCGGCCGCCGTAACCGACGGCGAGGTTCACGTGCAGTCCGGTGTGGTCCTTCGTCCGTTCCTCCGCATCGGCGAGCACCCGCGCCAGCTCCGCAGGGAGGATGTCGGCGCGGCCGACGTGCTTGACCCGCCAGTTCCCCTTCTGGGACAGCGCCTCGGCGAGCTCCGCGATGATCTCGATGAGGTCGGCGAGCTCCGCCGAGTCCCGTTTGCGGAGGTTGTCGCTGGAGAGGAGGTAGAGCGAGACCACGCGCACACCGAGCTCGTCGCACCAGCCGAGGAACTCCTGCATCTTGGCCGCCCCCGCACGGTGCCCTTCGGCCGGGGTGTCGAATCCGAGCTGTCGCGCCCACCGGCGGTTGCCGTCGATCATCATGGCGACGTGGTGCGGAACGGAGGCCGGATCGAGGTGACGACGCAGCCGGCTGGTGTACAGCCGGTACAGCGGTCCCCGCCCCGGGCTCTCGCGTGACATCACCCACCTACGCTACCCTGCCCCGGCCTTCCGCGCCGGTGCGGAGCCTGGGACATGTACGGGGACGGGCATGCGCTCCCATTTAGAGTGAGCACGTGAGCACTTCCGACCAGACCGGCGCCGACCTCCCGAAGCTGCCGCTGCTCGAAGCGGCGGCCGCCGACGCGGCGACCGAGATCAAACCGACCTGGCGCGGGTGGATCCACGCCGGCACGTTCCCCGTCGCGATCGCCGCGGGCATCGTCCTCGTCGCCGTGTCCCAGGGGGCGGCGGCCAAGTGGGCGGCGGCGGTCTTCATGGCCACCTCGCTGCTGCTGTTCGGGAACTCCGCCGTCTACCACCGCTTCAACTGGCGGCCCCGGGTGAAGGGCATCCTCAAGCGGATCGACCACGCCAACATCCTGCTGCTCATCGCCGGCACGTACACGCCGTTGGCGACCCTGGCGCTGCCGCCGGCGAAGGGTGTCCTGCTGCTGACCCTGGTCTGGAGCGGGGCCCTGCTCGGCATCCTCTTCCGGGTGTTCTGGATCCACGCGCCGCGCTGGCTCTACGTCGCGCTGTATCTGCTGCTCGGCTGGGCCGCGGTCATGTACATCGTCGACCTACTCGACGCGAACGTGGCCATGATGGTCCTCGTGATCGTCGGCGGTCTGCTCTACACGGGCGGCGCCATCGTCTACGCGCTGAAGAAGCCGAATCCGTGGCCGGGACACTTCGGCTTCCACGAGATCTTCCACGTGTGCACGGTCCTGGCCTTCCTCTGCCATTGGACCGCGTGCCTGCTGATCGCCCTGCACCCGCTGTCGCCGTCGCTCGGCGCGCCCTGAGCGGCGGTCAGCGCTCGCGTGGCTCCTCGTCGGGCGCGGCCGGCGCTTCCGGTGCGGTGCGACCCTGGTCCTGGGCGTCTTCGGCGGCGCGGGCGGCTTCTTCCGCGTCGAGCTCCTCGCGCACCTCTTCGCGGTATCGCACCCGGCGGATCCGGCGGTTCATGTCCCAGATCAGCAGGATCACGGCGACGAGCACGATGACGATCACCGCGAAGCCGGCGAAGCCCGGCGTGACCGACTCCGGGGCCACCGTCATCGACGGTGTCGGCATCGGAGTCTCGGAGAGGAAGCGCATGAATCGGCCTTTCGTACGCAGGTCGCATAACCTGGTATCACCAGCCTAACGACCGGGAGACCCCACCTGTGACGACCGCCCTCCAGCTCGACGAACGCTATGGCCGCACCCGCCGGCGCCGGTGGCCGTGGTATCTCGCCGGGGCCGTCGCGCTCCTCCTCCTCGCCGCCCTCGCCTGGTCCATCGTGGGCCAGTCCCTGAGCGCGGTCGACGCGGACGACCTGGGCTTCGAGCTCGTGGACGAGCACGCCGTCGATGTGCGCTTCCAGGTGACCGGAGTCCAGGGCAAGGACGTCGTCTGCGTGCTGGAAGCCCTCGACGAGGAGTTCGGCGTCGTGGGCTGGAAGATCGTGGAGATCCCGGCCGGAGACGCCCATGCGCTCACCCGTGCGGAGCGCATCCCCACTGTCGCGGAGGCCACGACAGGTTTGGTGAACACCTGCTGGGTCGCCTAGACTGATGCCAGACAGACGACGCCCCGGCACCGTGCCGGGGCGTCTTGGCATATCCCCCGCGGCATCTCGGCGGGATCCCGATAGAAGGAGCTTCGTCATGTCCACCGATGCTCAGGTCCCCTTCCTCACGCAGGAAGCCTACGACCGGCTCGTCGCCGAGCTGGAACACCTCTCCACCGTCGGCCGCGACGAGATCGCCAAGCGCATCGAGGCGGCGCGCGAGGAGGGCGACCTCAAGGAGAACGGCGGCTACCACGCGGCGAAGGACGAGCAGGGCAAGCAGGAGGCGCGCATCCGCACCCTGGAGGCGCTGCTGAAGACGGCGAAGGTCGGCGAGGCCCCCGCCAGCCGCGGCATCGTCGAGCCGGGCACCGTCGTGACCGCGGTCGTGGCCGGCGGCGAAGAGGTCTTCCTCCTCGGCAGCCGCGAGATCGCCGCCGCCGGCAGCGACCTCGACGTCTACAGCGAGGCCAGCCCGCTGGGCCAGGCGATCCTCGGCCTCAAGGTGGGCGAGTCCTCGTCGTACGAGGCCCCGAACGGCCGCTCGATCAGCGTCGAGATCGTGAAGGTGGAGACCTACACGGGCTGACGCCCGCAGGAGCCCGCTGCTGTGATCCTCACCATGACCCCGCCCTCGGCGGCGGAGTTCAAAGCGCTCTACGACCAGACCGGTTGGGCGGAGTTCCCCGAGGCGACCTTCGCGGACGCCCTCGCCGGCAGCTGGATCGTCTGCACGGCCCGTGACGAGGACGGCACACTCCTCGGCATGGGCCGATTGATCAGCGACGGCGTGCTGCATGCGTTCGTGACCGAGATGCTGGTGGCGGACCGGTCCCGTGGCCAGGGCACGGGCGCCCGGATCCTAGAGGAGCTCGTCCGCGCGTCGAAGGCGCGAGGAGTCGAGGACATCCAGCTCTTCGCCGCGCAGGACCGCGCCGCGTTCTATGAACGCAACGGGTTCCGCCGGCGTCCGGACCGGGCTCCCGGGATGGACATCGCCGCGGAGGCGGAGCACGCGCGGTAGCCGCTCCACCGATCGCCGCGTCACGACACACCCCCTCGACCGCCACGGTCGAGGGGGTGTGTCGCTTCGGAATCAGTCCTGGACGACGATGGGCGCGAAGCCGGCGCGGCGCAGGGTGTCGAGCGTGTGGGCCGAGTGGTCCGCGCCGCGAGTCTCGACGCTGAGCTCGAGGATGACCTCGCTGATCTGCAGTCCGTGGCCGTGACGGGTGTGCATCGCCTCGATGACGTTCGCTCCCGCCTCCGCGATGAGCTCGGAGACGCGGGCGAGTTGACCGGGACGGTCGGGCAGCGGGATGCGGATCGTCAGATACCGGCCGGAGGCGGCGAGGCCGTGCGACACCACGCGCTGCAGCAGGAGCGGATCGATGTTGCCGCCGGACAGCACGGCCATCGTCGTGCCAGTCGCCGACACGCGTCCGGAGAGGATGGCCGCGACCCCCGCGGCTCCGGCGGGCTCCACGACGACCTTCGCCTGCTCCAGCAGCACGAGCATGGCACGCGCGAGGTCGTCGTCGGAGACGGTGACGACCTCGTCGACGAGGTCCTTGATGATCTCGAACGGCACCGCTCCCGGGCGGGCGACGAGGATGCCGTCGGCGATGGTGGGGCGCGTGACGATGTCGACCGGTTCCCCGGCTGCCAGCGACGGCGGCACCGCGGCCGCGTTCTCCGCCTGCACGCCGATCACGCGGATCGTCCGCCCGAGCTCGGCGGCCCTGGCCTTGACCGCGGCGGCGACGCCGGCGATCAGCCCTCCACCGCCGATGCCGAGGACGACGGTGTCGATCTCGGGCGCATCCTCCAGCAGCTCCAGGCCGAGGGTGCCCTGCCCGATCACGATGTCGCGGTGGTCGAACGGGTGGATGAGCACGGCGCCGGTGCGCTCCGCGAACTCGGCGGCCAGGCGCAGCGACGTGGCGACCGTCTCCCCTTCGAGCACGACCTCGGCCCCGTAGCCGCGGGTGGCGAGGAGCTTCGGCACGGGGACCCCGAGCGGCATGAAGATCGTCGCGGGGATGCCGAGCGCCTGGGCGGCCAGAGCGACGCCCTGCGCATGGTTGCCGGCCGAGGCCGCCACGACGCCGCGCGAGCGCTCCTCCGTGCTGAGGCGGGAGAGCCGGTAGGCAGCCCCGCGGATCTTGAAGGAGCCCGTGCGCTGCAGGTTCTCCATCTTCAGCAGCACCGGGGCGCCGAGCGCGTCGGACAGTGCCCGCGAGGGCAGCGTCGGCGTGTGCGAGATCACCTCAGCCAGACTGCGAGCCGCGTCCTGGAACTCGGTCAGGCTGGGGACTGCGCTCATCGATTCCTCCGTCTCCGCTCGCGCGGAACTGTGCTCCAGATCAGGTCTCCGCTCGGCCCGACGCCGGTGCGCCAGGATCCCGAGCTGATGGTCACCGCCGCCACGTTCACGAACGCGGCCAGCGGGACGGCGAACAGGGCACCGGGGATGCCCGCGATCATCGCGCCGCCCGCGACCACGAGGACGACGGCGAGAGGGTGCACCTTGACGGCGGAGCCCATCATGATCGGCTGCAGGATGTGGCCCTCGATCTGCTGCACGGCGAGGACGACGACGAGCATCCAGAGGGCGATCCACGGCCCGTTGTAGACGAGCGCGAGGAAGACGGCCACGGCACCGGTCACGACCGCACCGACGATCGGGATGAACGAGCCGAGGAACACGAGGACCGCGACGGGCAGCGCGAGCGGGACCTGGAGCAGGAACGCGCCGAGGCCGATGCCGATGGCGTCGATCGTCGCCACGAACAGCTGCGTCCTGGCGTAGTTGACGATCGTCGTCCAGCCGTTGCGTGCCGCGCCGTCGACGGCGGGACGGGCCTTCCGCGGGAAGATGCGCAGCGTCCAGCGCCAGATGCCGGCGCCGTCGGCCAGGAGGCAGATGAGGATGAACAGCGACAGCAGCGCTCCGGTGGCCACGTGCCCGACGGTTGTCCCGATCGCGAGGGCTCCCGTCCAGAGGACCTGCGCCTGCTCGTTGAGGAAGTCGAGTCCCTGCTGCAGGTAGTTCGCGATCTGCGTGTCCGACAGACTCAGCGGGCCCTCGTGCAGCCAGACCTGGAACTGGTCGAAAGCCTCGGTCGTGCGCTGCTGCACGTCGGGGAGCTGCGCACGCACCTGCCAGACGACGAGCCACATGAGTCCCGTGACGATGGCCGCCGTCCCGATGAGCGAGATCGTGATCGCCAGCCAGCGCGGGAACCCGCGGCGCAGCATCCAGGAGAACGCCGGCCACAGCAGGGCGGTGATGAGGATGCCGACCATGAGCGGGATGACGAGGAGCTTCAGCAGCATCACCAGCCAGATGAAGACACCGATGGCCGCCGCGATGAGAAGCAGCCGCCAGGCATAGCTCGCGGTGACGCGCAGCGGCAGCGGCACGGCTTCGTCGGCTTCGGTGGTCACGGTCCGGTCGGTCACCACGGGGCGCGGACGGAACAGATCGCGCAGCCGGGGTCGCTGGTCCTCGCTCATCGCCTCAGTCTACGGTCATGCCGTATGCCGCTCGACGCATCTTGCCGACCATGACGATGTCGGAGAGCGGGGATACGCTGGCGGCGTGACCGACACCCTCAGTCCCGCTCAGGCACGCCGGATCGCCCTCGCCGCCCAGGGCTTCACCCGCGCCCGTCCGGCCACCGTCTTCGGTCGCCATCTGCACCGGGTGATGGACCGGCTCGGCGTGCTGCAGATCGACTCGGTCAACGTGTTCGCCCGCTCGCACTACCTTCCCCTGTTCTCCCGGCTCGGCGCCTACGATCCGGCGCTCCTCGACCGCCTCTTCCTGTCTCGCACGACGCACTATGTGGAGTACCTCGCCCACGAGGCGACCTTCATCCCCGTCGAGGACTGGCCGCTGTGGCGGTTCCGCATGGACGACTTCCGGCGGCGCTGGTCCGCGGAGGACTCCTGGCTCCGCACGAACGCCCGGACGGTGCAGTGGGTGCAGGACGAGCTCCGTGCGCGGGGACCGCTCCGCCCGGTCGATCTCCGCGCCGACGCCCCGCGCGAGCGCGGCACCTGGTGGGACTGGGACGAGGTCAAGCTCGCCCTCGAGCACCTGTGGCGTACGGGAGACGTGGCGGTGAGCGGGCGTCGAGGGTTCGAGCGCACCTATGCCCTCGCCGACCAGGTCATCCCCGAACGCATCCGCTCTCGCGAGATCCCGCGGGAGGAGGCCATCCGCGAGCTCGTCCGGCGCGCCGCGCGGTCCAGCGGCGTCGGGACGGCAGCCGACCTGGCCGACTACTACCGCCTCCGCGACCGTGCAGCGGTGACCGGGGCGATCGCCGATCTCGTCGATGCGGGCGACGTGCAGCCCGTGACCGTCCGCGGCTGGGAGCGCGGCGGCCGGCCCCTGCCCGCCTGGCGGCATCGCGACGCGGTTCTCCCGCGCCGGATCGAGACCGCCGCGCTGCTGACCCCGTTCGATCCGGTGGTGTGGTTCCGGGAACGTGCGCTGCGGGCGTTCGAGCTCGACTACCGCATCGAGATCTACGTGCCGGCGGCGAAGCGCCGGTACGGCTACTACTCGCTGCCCGTGCTCGTCGGCGACCGGATCGTGGCACGGGTCGACCTCAAGGCCGACCGCGGCACGTCCACGCTGCAGGTGCAGTCGGCGTGGTGGGAGCCGCAGGCGCGTCCCGGCGACGCCGAGGCGATTGCGGCGGAGCTCCTGCGCGCCGCGCGGTGGCAGGGTCTCGAGCAGGTGTCGGTCTCCGGATGGGGCGATGCGACCGCCGCCGTCCACACCGCGCTCGCCTCCAGCGCCCCGGACGCGGTGCGTCGTCATGTCCACGTCCGGGAGGGGGTCGCGTGACCCGTCGTCGATGGTGGCTCCTGGGCGGGCTCGTCGCGGCCGTCGCTGTCGCGGGAGCGGTGTGGTGGGGACTGTCCGCGCTCCGCTCGCCCACGGCGGAGGAGGCGGCGCTGGCGTATCTCCAGGCGCTGGAGTCGGGCGATCCGGAGGCGGTCGCGACGACCGGGACCACGGCGTCCGAAGCCGCCCTCACCGCGTTCGCCGGAGCGTCGTCGACCATCCAGGACGCCGAGGTCGCCGATGTCCGCGAAGGAGACGGTGGCGCGTCCGCGACCGTGCGCTTCCGACTCGACGGAGACGAGCACGAGGCGAACCTCCGGCTGACGTCGGACAGCGGCGGCTGGATCGTCGATGGCTCCGGCCTCGGCGCGCTCCGCACCACGACCACGATCGGGACGGCTGTGCAGGTCGGCGATGCTGTCCTCCCGGTGGACGAAGACGCCGCGCTCCTCCCTGGCGTCTATCCCGTGACGGCCGCGCCTCGGACGCTGCTGACGGGTACGACCGAGGTTGTCGTGCTCCCCGGGGATGACGCCACCGCGGATGTGCCCGCCGAGCTCCGGCCCGAGGCGACGGAGGCTGCGCAGACCCAGCTGGAGGCCTACCTGAAGACCTGCACCGCCGACGGCACCGCGGTCCCCGAGAACTGCGGTATCCGGATCCCGTGGGGGACGGAACTCCGAGAGATCTCCGACATCGCGTTCCGTGTCGAGCGGTTCCCCGCGGTGGTGCTCACCCCCGGCGGGTTCACCGCGGACGACGGCATCCTCGAGGCGACCGTGACCGGCACCGGCCAGGATGGCGCCGCGCGCACGGTCACCTATCGCAGCACCACGTGGAGCGTACGCGGAGGCGTGGACATCACCGCAGACGAACTCGCCCTCACCGTGTGGTGAGGGCGAGGATCAGAACTGCACGCGCGGCGGCTCCGAGATGGCGCCGCTGTCGGCGACCTCGAAGAACTCGCGCTCGGTGAAGCCGAGCCCCTTGGCGAAGAGGTTGTTGGGGAACACCTTGATCTTCGTGTTCAGCTCGCGCACGCCGCCGTTGTAGAAGCGTCGCGCCGCCTGGATCTTGTCCTCGGTGTCGACGAGGGCCTGCTGCACCTGGAGGAAGTTCTGACTGGCCTGCAGCTGCGGGTAGGCCTCGGCCACGGCGAAGAGGCTGCGCAGCGCCTGCTGCAGGTGGCCTTCGGCGATCCCCGCCTCACCGGGACTGCCGGCCGAGAGAGTCTCGGCACGGGCGCGGGTGACGTTCTCGAACACGGCCTTCTCGTGCGAGGCGTAGCCCTTGACCGTCTCGATGAGGTTCGGGATGAGGTCGGCTCGACGCTTGAGCTGTACCGTGATGCCGCTCCAGGCCTCGTCCACACGGACGTTCAGCTGCACCAGCGAGTTGTATGTCGCCCAGAGATACACGCCGACGAGCAGGATCACCCCGACGACGATCAGTACCGGCACGAGCCATTCCATCAGTGCCCCACCCTTTCCCGTATTTCTCTCATCCTAGACGCGGTGCCTGCACGTGGACTGGGGACGAGAGTCTCCGGCCCGACTCGATCAGCGCCCGAGCACGCGTTCCAGGTAACGGTTCGAGAATCGGCGGTCCGGATCGAGGCGGTCGCGCAGCGCCACGAAGTCGTCGAAGCGCGGATACCGCTCCCGCAGCGTCTCGTGCGTGAGCGTGTGCAGCTTCCCCCAATGCGGGCGACCGCCGTGGGCGCTCATGATCTCCTCCACCGCGCCGAAGTACACGGTCGGGTCCGCCCGCCAGTACCGGTGGACCGCGATGTAGCCGGTCTCGCGACCGTACGCGGTCGAGAGCCAGCGGTCATCGGCCGCCGCGAAGCGCACCTCCACCGGGAACTCGATCCGCCAGCCGCGCTGGTCGATGAGGTCCTGGAGAGCGCGGAACGCGGGCACGACGTCCGCCGCCGGGAGCGCGTACTCCATCTCGCGGAATCGCACCGTCCTGCTCTGGGTGAGCACGCGGTTCGACAGGTCGGTGTACTCGCGGTCCCCGGTGAGTCGCACGGCGAGCCGGTTGAACCGAGGCGTGATCGCCGGAACAGCCTGTCCCGCCGCGCAGACGACGCGGTACACGCCGTTCGCGAGCAGCGTCTCGTCCACCCATCGGCCCACGGGAGGAAGGGGCCGGCGTCGCGTCGACTCCGGCAGACGCGCTTGGCGCTTGGTCAGCGCGACGTCGGTGTGCGGGAACCAGTAGAACTCGAAGTGATCGGCCGCGGCGACGCGCTCATCGATCGTGGAGAGGACCTCCTCCATGGGCACGGGTTCGTCGATCGCATGCATCACGAACGTCGGCACGCACTGCAACGTCACCTCGACGATGATGCCGAGCGCTCCCAGCCCTACGGCGACCGCGGGCAACAGCTCGGGGCTGTGCGCCTCGTCGATGCGGAGGAACTCGCCGTCCGCGGTGATCAGAGTCACCCCGACCACCTGCGTGGCCAGCCCGCCGAAGCGGGCGCCGGTCCCGTGGGTGCCCGTGGAGATCGCCCCGGCGATGGACTGCCGGTCGATGTCGCCGAGGTTCTCCATCGCGAGTCCGTAGCGCGCCAGCAGCCCGGGGATGCGGTGCAGCCGGGTGCCGGCGAGGAGTGTGACGCGCCCGCTCGCAGCGTCCGCGGATACGAGTCCCTGCAGGTCGTCGAGCTCCAGGAGGACACCGGGAGCGACGGCGATCCCTGTGAAGCTGTGACCGGCGCCGACCGCTTTGACCGTGAGTCCCTGTCGCACCGCTGCCCGCACGGCACGTTGCACGCCCTCAGGACTGCGCGGCCGCTCGACTCGGACCGGGCGCACCGACGCCGACCGGCCCCAGTTCTGCCAGGTGCCGCCGATTCTCGTCACAGGAACGCCTTCCCCTCGCCGCGGTACGTCGGCAGCTCGTCGATGACCTCGTCGCCGGACACGAGATGGTAGGCGGCGATGCGCTCGGCCGGTTCGCCGCTCTTCGCATGACGGAACCAGACGCGATCGCCGACGCCGAGCGTCGCGGCGCTCGGTCCCTGCAGCGGCGTCTGCACCTCGCCTGCCGCCTCCCGCGGAAGCGTGCGGAGGTTCGCCGGCCACACCGGGCGCGGCTGTCGCGAGGCGACCGCGGGACCGGAGGCGATCCAGCCGCCGCCCAGCACCGTTGCGATGTCGGCCGCAGGACGGCGCACGACGTCGAAGGCGAAAGCCGCAGCCGGCGCCGGGTGGAAGGATCGGTACCCGTCGAACAGGTGCCCTCCGAGCAGGCCGCTACCCGCGCTGGCCTCGGTGAGGGACTCGTCGCTGCCGCTGAACTCGAGGGAGCCGGTTCCCCCGCCGTTGAGGAACTCGAGGGACGTCACCGCACCGACCGCGGCGACGATCTGTGCCCGCCGCTCCCGCAGCTCGTCGCGCGAGCGGGCCTGAACGCGGCGGATCAGCGGCCCATCGGGGCCGGCGTCACCCTGTCCTGCGATCTGGGCGTCATACATCTGCAGACCCACGAGGCGGAAGCCGGGGCGTGCCACGACATTCCGCGCGAACGCCGCGACCTCGCCGGCGCTGAAGAGAGCCGATCGGCGGACGCCGATGTGCCCGAGCAGCGGCGATCGCCAGGACGCGTCGACGTCGATGGCCACCCGGAGCTCGGGGCGCGCCGAGGGGGCCGCCACGCTGTCGACGAGGTCGAGGTGCACGGGGTCGTCGATCATGAGGGTGATGCGCTGAGCGGCCTCTTCGTCGGCGCAGAGCCGCTCGAGGGCGGCCCGGTCCACGGTCGGATAGCCCAGCACGATGTCGTCGTGCGTTCCGGCGAGCCAGAGGGCTTCCTCGAGCGTGAAGGCGAGGATGCCGCGGAATCCGGGGAGGCGCAGCACGGCATCGAGGACGGCACGCACCCGCACCGATTTCGACGCCACCCGGATCGGCAGACCGCCGGCACGGACGAGCAGATCCATGGCGTTGTAGCGCAGCGCCTCCCGATCGATGACGGCGACCGGGGCCGGAAGGTGCCCGGTCGCGGCCGACAAGCGCGGCCAGTAGCGGCCCGGGTCCTCCCATGCCGGGGCGACCGCGGCGCCACCCGGGACGGGGCTCAGTTCGTCGGTGAGGTCGAGCACTCCCCCACCCTACGGCCTGAGCCCCGCCCGGGTCACGACCCCGCCGACGATAGGCTGGCGGCGCGGCCCCCGTAGCCCAATGGCAGAGGCAGGCGACTTAAAATCGCTTCAGTCTGGGTTCGAGTCCCAGCGGGGGCACCCGTCAGCGGCCGAGGATGTCGCCGATCCCCTGGATGCCGAGATCGCCGAGCCGCTCTCCCCAGCCGGTCGCGGTCTCGCCGAGTCCCGAGACGGCCTCGCCGGCCGAGCCGAGCATCTCGTCGGCGCCACCGGCCAGCGCATCGACGTCGACGCCGGAGGCGAGCGCGTCGATGTCGATGCCCTGCGCCCACGCGTCGAAGTCCACCCCGAGGCCTGCGGCCTGTTCCAGGAGGGGTGCCGCCGCGGTGCTCAGGACGGCTCCGCCGGCCACCACACCCAGCAGGCCGACCGCCGCACCGCCGGCGGCGACTGCGGCCCCACCCGCGCCGGCGCCCCGGACGCGGGAGAGGAGACCGCGCAGACGGCCCGGCTGCATCGCCTCGCCGCGGCCCGCCGCGCGGGCAAGGTCATCCGCGGAGGAGGAGCGCGGTCGTTCCTCCTCCGGGAGCTCGGCCCGCATGCGGGCCTCGACCTGCTCCCGCTGCGACGGCGTGAGACGCGCGAAGGCCTCGCGATGGATCTGCTCGACGCGGTGCGGGTCCGCCGTCTGCAGAAGGTAGTCGTACCGGGCGATGGCCGCACGATCCGCCGCGGAGGCGTCCGGCCGACCACCGGCACCGGGGGCAGGCGGCGGCGCGTACGAGGTCGACGGTCGCCCCGCGGCAGGGCGGCCGGCCGACGACGAGGAGGGAGACGGGGTGTCCGGGCGCGGCCCCTCGGCACCGGGACCACGGACGGCATCCACGGCGCCCCGGATCATCCCGCTCCAATCCGTCGAGGAACGGGACCCCTCCCCGCCCCTCGCGGCGGGACTCGCACCCTTCGCGTCGATGGCGTCGGTGGCGAGGCGGATCAGGCGGGAGAGTTTCGACATGGGGGTCCGTTCGTGGGACGGGCCGCCGTTCTCCGCGACGTCGGTCGACGCAAGGTTCCGGGCAGCCCGCGATGCGGGTGCCAAGGTCTCCTCCACCCTCACGGGCCAGCGGGCCGGGGCACGATGACATGCCCGTCATGACGACGTCGCTGCAGACGGGAGTACTCCCCTTGCCCTCGACACGCTAGCGAGGCGGCCTATGGATCGGCTCCATGCTCCGGCCGGGGCGATCCGCGGAGGATGGCGGTCATCTCCTCGTACAGCGCCTCGAACGTCTCGCGGAGCTCCGCCGCACCGTCCGGACGACGCGCTGCCGGAACGGCCTCCGCCAGCGTCCCGAGTGCGAGGGTCGCCGCCGATTCCCGGGCCACGGCCACGCCGAACCCATCGGACGGCCGCCCCCACGCCGCGGCGAGGAGGAGCTGGTCGCGCAGCACTCCCGCCACGCCGAGGAGTACAGCCGCCGCCCGGAGGTGGCTGCGAGCGACCTCCGTGCCCAGGAGCCGTTCGTGCATCACCCGCGCGAACCGGCGGGCGTGCGGTGTCGGCACGTCTCGGCGCGCGCGAAGCCGCCAGCCGTCCGTCGTGCCCGGCACAGCCTCGTACGACAGCGGCTGCCCGTCTCGCAGATGCACCACAGGGATCAGCGGCGGCGCCTGGAGCGTATCCCGCCGCCACCACTCCGCGGGAGCGACCTCGGCGGGCAGGAAGGCGGTGGCCGGAGCGTGCGCCCTCGGCTCGTCGCATTGCACGAGATCGGCAGTGCTCGCGAGCAGGGCGAGTCCCCGCTCCTCCGCGAACCGCTGGAGCAGCACGCCCTCAGGAGCGTCGTCGCCTGCCGGGACGGAACGGGCGAACTCCGCCGCCTCGGGAGTCGGCAGCACCACGGCGATCGACGTCGGATCGGGTCCAGGCGGCACGAGCCACGGATGGCCGGCGAACGCCGCCACCCGGAGGGCGTGCGAGGCATAGCCGTCTCCGGGAGTGAAGAACCGCAGGGCGGCCCTGGGCCGTCCTCCCACGGCGTCGTGCACCTGCGCGACGAGGCTCGGGTGCGGGCGCACTGCGGCGTCCAGGACCATGTGGTGGGTCGCCCGCCGGGTCCATGGCTGCCACGCCTCGGCGACGGCACCCGCATCCGTCCCCACACCCGTTCGGCAGATGCGGACGAAAGCACCGTCGAGTTGCTCCGCGAGCTGCTCTGCGCGCCTTTCCTGGCCCGACATCGCCCGGATCGACACACTGACCGTCGGCGGCTCTCCCCCCTGCGCGCTCACCGGACCTCCTCCCAGCGTCGTCCGGGGTCGCGTGGTAGACGCCCCTCCCGAGCACTCTGTGAGCGTACAATGTGAGATGTTACGTCGCCAACTCACGCTGCGCGCGCCGGGAACGGAGAAGGCCCCGGCGCTCGTGCGCTCGGGGCCTTCCTCTCACAACTGTGCGGTCACTTCACCGCGGCGGTCTCCACCGAGTCATCCGCCGACGCGGCCGGAGTCTTCTTGGCAGCCGGCTTCCTGGCCGCCGGCTTCTTGGCCGCGGGCTTCTTGATCTCCGCCGGCGTCTCCGCCGCGGGTGCAGCAGCCGGCTTCTCGGCAGCCGGCGCCTTCGCGGCGGGAGCGGCCGACGCGGGAGCCGCGTCCGCAGGTGCGGCCGGACGCGGGCGAGCGGCGAACTCCTCGAAGACGTACCGCGGGTTCTGCACCGTCTGCAGGTTCACGAGGTCGCGGCCCAGCCACAGGTTGTTCCACCAGCCCCAGAGCACGCGCCACTTGCGCTCCCACGTCGGCATGGCGAGACCGTGGTAGCCACGGTGGGCGAGCCAGGCGATGAAGCCCTTCAGCGCGATCTTGCCGGACTGGAAGACGCCGTTGTACAGGCCGAGACCTGCGACCGCGCCGAGGTTCTTGTGGAAGTACTCCTTGGGGTCCTCGCCGCGGAGCACGGCGACGACGTTCTTGGCCAGGAGCTTCGCCTGACGCACGGCGTGCTGTGCGTTCGGGACGCAGAAGCCGCCGACGCCGCCACCCGAGAGGTCGGGAACGGCCGAGACGTCACCCGCGGCCCAGGCACCCTCGACGAACGCCTCGGGCGTGCCGACGCGGAGGTCTGCGCGGGTCTGGATGCGACCGCGCTCCTCCACCGGCAGATCACCGCCCCGCACGACGGTCGGGTTGGCCATGACACCGGCGGTCCACACGATGACGTCCGTCGGGATGACCTCGCCGGTGGAGAGCTCGACGTTGCCGTCGATGGCACCCGTGACCTGTGTGTCGAGGTGGACGTTGGCGCCGCGCTTGGCGAGGTCCTTCAGCACCCACTCGCTCGTCTTCAGCGAGACCTCGGGCATGATGCGGCCCATCGCCTCGATGAGGTGGAAGTGGGTGTCCTCGAAGGACAGCTGCGGGTACTTGCTCACCAGCGAGGACGCGAGGGAGCGGAGCTCCGCGAAGACCTCGATGCCGGCGAAGCCGCCGCCGACGACGACGACGGTCAGCAGACGGTCGCGCTCGGGACCGGCGGGGAGGGACGCGGCCTTGTCGAAGTTCGACATGACCTTGTCGCGGATCGCGACGGCCTCTTCGATGGTCTTGAGCCCGATGGCGTTGTCGGCGATGCCGGGGATCGGGAAGGTGCGCGAGACGGCGCCCGCCGTGACGACGATCTGGTCGTACGCGAACTCGTGCGGCTCACCGACGGGCGGCGTGATGGTGGCGACCTTCTGCGCGTGGTTGATGTTGGTCACCTTGGCGGTGAGCACGTGGGTGCGCTTGAGGTGACGACGGTGCGCGACCACCGAGTGACGGGCCTCGATGGAGCCCGCGGCGACCTCGGGGAGGAACGGCTGGTACGTCATGTACGGCAGCGGGTCGACCATGGTCACGTCGGCCTCGCCCTTGCGCAGATGCTTCTCGAGCTTCCACGCGGTGTAGAAACCTGCGTACCCTCCGCCGACGATCAGGATCTTGGGCACAGTGCTGTTCTGAGGCACAGAAGAACTACTCCTCGGAGTCGGGATTGTGGCGTACGGGAACGCGCGCCGATCGGATGCGCCGGGCAGCTGCGGTGACGCCAAGCGCTACCAGGATACCAGGGACGGTAAGGGCGATGAGCGGCAGGGTACCGTAGCGCAGGGAATCGGCGCTGGGAAGCAGCGGTGAACCAGCCTCGGTCGGGGCGTCCGCGTCCGGCAGCGGCGGGATGTCCACCGGGCCGAGCGACGGTTCCGGCGTGGGCACGCTGTCCGCACGGCGGAACAACCGCACCCATTCCGCCAGGTCTCCCATCGGGTTCTCGCTCACGGAGGGGATGTTCGCCGATATCGCCGCGTCCGCGTCCACGAGCCCGAAGCCGTAGAGCGGATCTCGCGGCTTCTGTGCGTCAGCCACCGGCATGGCCGTCTTGATGATGCGGTTGATGACGTCGTTCGCCGAGATGTCGGGATGCGCCGAGCGGATCAGCGCCGCGACACCGGCCACGATCGGAGCCGCACCACTGGTTCCGCTCCACGAGACGACCTCGCCGTCCGCCGACACCCCGAGCAGCCCCTCGCTCGGCGCCGAGATTCCGATGGTGATGCCCTGCGTCGATGCCTCGATGCTGGCCGTGCCGGTCTGGTCGACACCGCCGACCGTGAGCACGCCGGGAATCGTGGCGGGCGCCCCGATGATGTTCGTGCCGCTCCCCCGGTTGCCGGCGGCGACGACCACGACGACATCGTGCTCGAAGGCGTACAGGAACGCGTCGTCCCAGCTCTCGTCCCAGTCGAGGGTGTTCGTCGTGAATGACAGGTTGATGATGTCGGCACCGTGATCGACCGCCCACCGGATGCCCTTGGCCACCTGCTCGGTGAACGGCACGGCTGCTGCGGCGCCGAAGCCCACCGAGACCGACAGCAGGTCAGCCTCCGGCGCGACGCCGATCATGCCCGTGCCGTCAGCCTTGCCGCGCCCCGCCGCGAGGGAAGCCACCCAGGATCCGTGGTTGCCGTCCACCGCGCCGAGCGGCGTGCGGCCGTCCGGGGTGCCGGCACCGGAGACGTCGGTCCCGCCGACCACCGCGTCCCCGAAGACCTCCGGGACCTTGCCGATACCGGTGTCGATGACGGCGATGGTGACGCCTTCTCCGCGCGTCGTCTGCCATGCATCCCTGATCCCTGCGCCATCCAGCCAGTACTCCGCCGCACGGACCGGGTCCGCGGGGTCGTCGGCGACCGGCGGCGGCGTGGGGGTCGGGGTCGCCGTCGACCCGAGGAGCAGGACGGATGCCGCCACCGCCACGAGGGCGACGGCGCCGCGCAGCATCCGTCGCCGCGTCATGCCGAGCGTGCCGGATCGTCGCGGAGGGCGGCTCCGGGCTCCTCGCAGCGGCAGACCTCGGGAGACCAGGAGCTGCGAGCGAGAGCGGCGTCGCCGATCGGGTTCACGCCGGCACCCGCTGCCAGGGCGTGCCCGGCGAGGGCGTGCAGGCACTTCACTCGCGTCGGCATGCCCCCGGCGGAGATCCCGTCGATCTCGGGCACCTCGCCGAACTGCGCCCGGTCCGCGAGGTAGGCCTCATGGGCGGACCGATAGGCTGCGGCCACCGTCTCGTCCTCGGCGAGCAACGCCGCGAGCTCGGGCATGACCTGGGTGGCCTCGAGCGTCGACATCGCCGCGGTCGCCGCCGGGTGCGTGAGGTAGTAGAAGGTGGGGAACGGCGTCCCGTCCGGCAGCCGTGGAGTGGTGGCCACCACCGTGGGGTTGCCGCAGCGGCAGCGCGCCGCGATGCCGACGACGCCGCGAGCAGGGCGTCCGAGCTGGGTCGACACGACGGCGAGCTCGGCGGAAGTGGGCGCAGGGAACGGCGGGGTGGTCACCCCACCAGCGTAGGGGAGCCGTCCGGGAGGATGCTCGGAACGGGCGTTCAGCCGGGGGCGGCGGCCGTGTCGCTCAAGCCCGCGGAGACGAGGGTGCGCAGCAGCTGCGGCATCCAGTCGGCGGGCTTCTCCTCGAGGGTGTCGCTCACCGGCTCCTGCTCACGCGGGAGGGTGGACGGATCGAGGTCGTTGTCGATGAGATACACGACCTCGCCCGGCTTCACGTAGTAGAGGCGCTCACGGGCCTGCGTGGTGATGTACGCAGGGTCTTCCCAGCGTTCGCGCTCCGCGGTCAGCGCCGCGATCTCGTCTTGGCTCACCTGCACGGACTGCTCCAGCGCCGCGATCTTCTGCCGCTGGTCGATGAAGGTGCCGAGCGTGGGCACGAGCACCCAGGCTCCCAGCACGACGAGGGAGAGCATGATCACCGAGAAGGCGGAGAGCCGGATGCCCGACGCCCACTCGCGCACGTCCACGCGAGGGGCGGCCGTCGCGCCACCCCGCGGCTGCCGCGACGTGGAGGCGGCGCGACGCGGCGCGGCAGCCCCGGGAGACGGCGAAGGAGGAGCCGGTCGTCGTGCCACGGCTCCTCCTTCGTGTCAGCCGCCATCCGGGCGGCGCGGTCGTGCCGCGGATGCGGCGTCGTGGCTGTCGCGGGCGCTCAGCCCTGGTAGCGCGGGAAGGCGGAACGGCCGGCGAAGACCGCGGCGTCGCCCAGCTCCTCCTCGATGCGCAGCAGCTGGTTGTACTTCGCGACGCGCTCGCTGCGCGCCGGGGCACCCGCCTTGATCTGGCCGGCATTCGTGGCGACCACGAGGTCGGCGATCGTCGTGTCCTCGGTCTCACCCGAACGGTGCGAGAGCATCGCCGTGTAGCCCGAGCGCTGCGCGAGGCTGACCGCGTCGAACGTCTCCGTGAGCGTGCCGATCTGGTTGACCTTCACCAGGAGCGAGTTGGCGACGCCGCGCGTGATGCCGTCGGCGAGACGCTGCGGGTTGGTGACGAACAGGTCGTCGCCGACGAGCTGGACCTTCGAGCCCAGGGCCTCGGTGAGGTGCTTCCAGTTGTCCCAGTCGTCCTCGGCGAGCGCATCCTCGATCGTGACGATCGGGAAGTCGTTGACGAGCCCGACGTAGTACTCGGTGAGCGCCTCGGCGTCCCATTCCTTGTTGTCGAGGCGGTAGACGCCGTCGTTGAAGAACTCGGTGGCGGCGACGTCGAGGCCGAGGGCGATGTCAGTGCCGGGCGTGAAGCCGGCCTTCTCGATCGCCTTCACCAGGAAGTCGAGGCCCTCGCGGTTGCTGGGCAGGTCAGGGGCGAAGCCGCCCTCGTCGCCGAGGCCGGTCGCGTAGCCCGCGGCCTTCAGCTCGGCGCGCAGCACGTGGTAGGTCTCCACGCCCCAGCGCAGCGACTCGGAGTAGCTCTCCGCGCCGATCGGCGCGAGGAAGAACTCCTGCATGTCGATGCCGTTGTCGGCGTGCTCTCCGCCGTTGATGACGTTGAACAGCGGCACGGGCAGCACGTGCGCGTTCGGACCGCCGAGGTAACGGAACAGCGGGAGGTCGGCGGAGTCGGCGGCGGCCTTCGCGACCGCGAGGCTCACGCCGAGGATGGCGTTGGCGCCGACGCGCTTCTTGTTGTCGGTGCCGTCGACCTCGATGAGGATCTCGTCGACGATGCGCTGCTCGCTCGCCTCCACGCCCTCGATGGCCGGGCCGAGCTCGTCGATGACGGCCTCGACGGCCTTGAGCACGCCCTTGCCGCCGTAGCGGCTCTTGTCGCCGTCCCGCAGCTCGTACGCCTCGAAGGCGCCGGTCGAGGCACCGGAGGGGACGGCGGCGCGCTGCACGATGCCGTCGTCGAGGAGCACCTCCACCTCGACGGTCGGGTTTCCGCGCGAGTCGAGAATCTCGCGTGCGCCTACAGCCTCGATCAGTGCCACTGATGTGCTCCTTGCTCAGGATGGAAGGGTGTGTGGAGCGTCGTCGATCCGCGCCCAGTCTATCCCCGGCGGGGCGGGGCGCCGGAGTCAGACGACGAGGGCGAGCGCGACGCCGTCCCATCCCTTGATCCCGACGGTCTGCAACGCCGTGGCGTCGAAGCGCGGGTCCTCCCCCAGCATCCGCAGCCCCGCGCGCGTGCCGTTCACCTTGGGGTCCGTCGAGTCGTCGCGGACGATCTCGCCGTCGCGGCCGATGTTGTCGAGCACGACCACGGTGCCCGGGTGACCGAGCTTCGCGGCCCAGTCCAGATACACGGTGTTGGACTCCTTGTCGGCGTCGATGAAGACGAGGTCGAAGCCGCCGACGAGGGTCGGGAGCACGTCGGCTCCTCGGCCGACGCGGATGTCGATCCGGTCCCCCACCCCGGCGGCGTCGATGCTCGCGCGGGCGACGGCGGCATTGTCGGCCTCCGCCTCGATCGTCACCACCTGCCCGTCGGGACCGACGGCGCGGGCCATCCAGATCGTCGAGTAGCCGCCGAGGGTGCCGATCTCCAGCACGCGGCGCGCGCCGCTCATCCGCACGAGGAGGTTCAGCAGCTTCCCCGCGACCGGGGCGACCTCGATCTCGGGCAGTCCCGCCGCCCGCTGCGCGTCGAGCGCGTGCTCCAGAGCCGGATCCGTGCCCACGAGCGTGTCGGCGAGGAAGGTGTCGGCGCGGGCCCAGGCGGCGGGAGTGGATTCCATGTGCTCAGCCAACCCCCGGCTCCGGCCGGGCGTCAAGCGTCGGCGGCGCCGGCGGGGTGCGCGGCGCGGCGAGCTCCGGCTGCCGGCGGAACTGTCCGGTGAGTGCGAGGACGAGGGCCACGACGGCGGCGACGATCCAGCCGGCGACGCCGAGCGGTCCGGCGAGGGCGAGGTCGGGCTGCACGGCGGCGACGATCAGGACCAGGCCCGCGGCGGCGTTGAGGGCGCCGTGCGCGACGACCGCCGGCCAGAGCGAGCCGGAGCGCAGCCGCAGCCAGCCGAACAGCACCCCCCACGCCACGCAGCCCCCGATCATGAACAGCACGCCGGTGAGATCCGTCCGGCCGAAGTTGTAGCCGAGGAGGATGACGGGGCTGTGCCACAGTCCCCAGATCGCCCCGCTGAGCAGGAGCGCCGGCCAGGTGCCGAGCGGACGCAGCGCCGGGAGCAGCCAGCCGCGCCAGCCGAGCTCCTCGCCGAAGGCGAGCACGCTGTTCACCAGCGCCCCGATCGGGATCGCGGCGAGCTGCGCGAACACGACCACGCCGACCGGCGGCACCGGCGTCCCCGGGGGAAGCGCCTGGGCGAGCTGATCCGCGAAGGCCGAGAAGGTGAGGTCGAGCCGCACCCATCCGAAAGCGGCCGCGAGGAGGACGCCGAGGGCGACGAGGACCGGCGGCACGAGCCAGGCCGCGACCAGCAGCCCGACGACCCGCTTCGCGGGCCGCAGCGGCCACATCCCGAGGAAGCGCGCCCGACCGCCCTTCTCCGGTACGCCCGTGGTGAGCATGACGACGAGCACCGCTGCTGCGGGCGTGAACATCATCACCGGGAGGAGCGCTCCCGCGAAGGGTCCGGCGAGGCCGTCGCCGAGCCACAGGGGCAGACAGACGAGGGCCGCGAGCCCGCACGCAGTGAGGGTGAAGATGAGGACGGCACGCCGGGGGACCCGCGTCGGCGTCGTCATGACGGTCATGGCGCCA
Organism: Microbacterium sp. K36; assembly: GCF_004794355.1. Classification (NCBI taxonomy): domain Bacteria; kingdom Bacillati; phylum Actinomycetota; class Actinomycetes; order Micrococcales; family Microbacteriaceae; genus Microbacterium; species Microbacterium sp. K36. The sequence goes on from NZ_SSDN01000065.1 coordinate 23,968, forward strand.
CCCGCCCGGTCTCCCCGGCGGCGGCCGACCCCGCGGATCGGTCCACGTAGGCCTGCAGGAGCGCTGCCGCCTCCTCCGCCCCGTCGATCGTGATGACGAACGGTCCGTGGTCGCGGCGATGCACCTCGATCGCCGGACCCTGCCGCATCACGATCCCGCTGCGGCCGTCCGGAGCGAGACGCCACCCCCAGCCGCCGAACTCCCCGAAGGGCGAGATGCGCACGGCCCTGGCCGAGTCGATCTCCGCCACCGGGATGATCTTCCGAGGCCACCCGATGACGGCACGGGCGTCGATGCCGTCCGGCGTGACGCGCACCCGGAACGAGGCGGTCGCGGCCAGCGCGAACCCGACGACGAGGGCGACCAGACCCGAGACCCAGGCCAGCGGGGTGCCCGTGACGAGCATCGTCACGGCGAGCGCCACGAGCCCGAGCAGCACGAGCAGGAGGAAGCCGAGGGCGCCGGTGGGCATGGTCGTGGTGCCCACCCAGACGACCCGCTCGCCGTGCCCGACCCGCACGTCGTGGCGCGGCTCGAGGGCGGCACCGGGCACCGACTGCACGCGCGGCTGCACGAACCACGCCATCGCGCCCACCCCGAGGAGAGCTGCGAAGGCCAGTGCCATCACCCCCGCGATGCCCGGGACCTCACCGGAGGGCGGGAGGTCGCGCTGGATCGCGAGGGAACCCAGGCAGATCACGCCCGCGAACGCCGACATGCCGGCCGCGGTCGCTCCGAGGAGACGGGCGGTCGCGCCCCAGTGCGCCCCGACGGCGACCAGCGTCGTGACGGTCAGGAGCACCGGGATGCCGAGACCGACGCCGAGGAGCACCCAGAGGTACGTGGCGGCCGGACCGAACCCGTCCGCCCCGTCGACGCCCCAGTGGATCGCGACGTCGGCGGGGAACGACGGGAGCCAGGCCGTGAGCACGAGAGCGGAGATCGCGACGATGAGCACCGGGAGGACGAGCGCCACGAGGACGAAGGCCCGTCGCGCGCGGCGCAGGGTGGCCGGAGGGGTGCGGGTGGGGTCAGGCGTCGTCATGGGAGGCCTCCTGGGGAGTCGCGGCGGGGGTGGACGGCTCGGGTTCCGCGCGGTGCGTGCGGACGATCCCGGCGAGGGTCTCGGCGGAGACGCCCAGGGCCGCCGCTCGCCGGATCAGCCCGTCGATCTCGTGCGAGAGCTCGGCGAGGGGCGCGGCGGAGGCGGCGATCACCGCGCCCCTCCCCCGCCGGAGGTCGACCAGGCCCTCGTCGCGGAGGCGCTGGTAGGCGTGCAGGACGGTGTGCTGATTGATGTCGAGCGCAGCGGCCACGTCGCGGGCGGCCGGCAGACGGTCGCCGGGCGCGAGGGCTCCGGAGAGGATGTCGGCGCGCACCGAGGCGGCGACCTGGTCGTAGAGCGCGTGCGGGCTGTCGACATCGACGCGGATGAGCATGACGCCTCCCTTCCCTAGTTATTCTAGGTGAACTAGAACAACTGTGCCAACCCTCCAGACGTCTTCGCGGGGACTCGGCGCATCCTCCACACTGACCTCATGCGCATCACGCCCCGCCGCCTCGCCCTCGGCATGAGCCTCTGGATCCCCAACTTGTGCAGCGGCATCCGCGTCCGCCGGTTCAGCGACGACTGGACCCACGCGACCGTGGAGCTGCACGTGAACCTCCTCACCCGCAACTACGTCAAGACGGCGTTCGGGGGGTCGATGTCGGCGATGACCGACCCGTACTTCTTCATGCTCGTCATGCACCAGCTCGGGCGGGACTACGTCGTATGGGACACCCGTGGCGAGATCGAGTTCCTCAAGCCGGGGCGTGGGGTGCTGACCGCGGAGTTCGAGGTGACGCGGGAGAAGGCGGAGGAGCTCCGGCAGCGCGCCCACGGCGGCGCGAAGGTGCTCGAGTGGTTCGAGACCGTCATCACCGATCGCGACGGGGACGTCGTGGCGAAGGTGCGCCGCGAGGTCTACATCCGCGAGAAGAAGCGCGTCACCGCGTCCCGCGGCTGACACGTCACCCGTCGTTCACCCCGGCGTGCGACGATGACCGGATGCCCCTCGCCCGCCGCCTGACACTGCCGGACGCCGTCGCGATCGGCCTCGGATCGATGATCGGCGCCGGGGTGTTCGCGGTCTGGGGCCCGGCCGTCGACGTCGCCGGGAACGCGACGCTCGTCGCCCTCGGAATCGCCGCCGCGGTCGCCTACGCCAACGCCACCGCCTCCGCACAGCTCGCGGCCGTCCACCCCGTCGCCGGGGGCACGTACGCATATGCGCGAGCAGAGATCGGACCGTGGTGGGGCTTCGTCGCCGGCTGGAGCTTCGTGATCGGCAAGATCGCGAGCTGCGCCGCCATGGCCATGACCTTCGCCGCCTACGCCGCTCCCGCGGGGTGGCAGACCCCGGTCGCCGCGATCGCCGTCGCCGCCCTCGCGGTCGTGAACTGCCTGGGCGTGACGCGGACGGCGCTCGCGACCCGCGTCCTCGTGGCCTGCGCGCTGCTCGGACTCTCGGTCGTGGTCGCGGTCGGCCTCGGCGCCGCGGCGACCGCCTCGCCCGCGCCGCTCCCCGACACGACCGTGTACGGCGTGCTCCAGGGCGCCGGACTGCTGTTCTTCGCCTTCGCCGGCTATGCCCGGATCGCGACGATGGGCGAGGAGGTGGTGGACCCCGCACGCACGATCCCGCGCGCCATCGTGCTCGCCCTCGGCGGTGCCGTCGTCGTGTACGCGCTCGTGGGCGTCGTCGTGCTCCTCGTGCTCGGCGGCGCCGTCAGCGGAGCGGCGGCACCCCTGTCCGACGTCCTCACCGCCGCCGGCTGGTCCGCGTTCGCCCCCGTCGTGCGGATCGCCGCGGCCGCCGCGTCCCTCGGCGCTCTGCTCGCCCTGCTCACCGGCATCGGCCGCACGACCCTCGCCATGGCGCGGGAGGGCGATCTCCCGCGGTTCCTCGCCCGCATCGACGAGCGCCATCAGGTGCCGCGCCGCGCCGAGATCATCCTCGCGGTCATCGTGATCGCGCTCGTGCTCGTGGGGGATCTCCGAGAGGTGATCGGGTTCTCCTCCTTCGGGGTGCTGCTGTACTACCTCATCGCGAACGCCGCCGCCTTCCGCCAGCACGGCGCGGCCCGACGATACCCCCGGGCACTGCAGATGGGCGGCGCCCTCGGCTGTCTCGTGCTCGTGAGCACCCTTCCGGCCCTCGCCTCGCTCGTCGGCGTGGGCGTCGTCCTGCTCGGGGTCGCCGGACGGGCGCTGCGGGTGCGGCGGCAGCAGCATCGGCCGGGCTGATCGCGCTCAGTCGGAGACCCGGGCGCGATAGTCCCGGGGCGGCAGACCGAGGACGGCTGCGAAGTCGCGCGTGAGGTGCGCGTGGTCGGCATACCCCAGCGTGGCGGCGAGCGCCGTGAGATCCGTCTCCGGCTCCTCGCGGAGACGCTGCGCCGCCTCCTGCAACCGGCGACGGCGGATGATCGCGCCCGGCGAGAGTCCCACGGTGCGATGGGTGAGGCGCTGCAGCGTGCGCACCGAGACGGCGAGTCGGGTCGCCGCCTCCTCGGGCGTCAGCGCCGCCCCCTCCCCCAGCAGGACGTCGAGCATCGCGTTCGCCTGCCGCCCCGATGCACCCACCGGGCCGACCCGCTGCGACAGCCACGCGGCGAAGACCGCGACGGCGCGCTCCCGTCGCCCGTCTGCGGACCGCATCGCCGTCGTCACCGCCGCGTGCAGATCGGGGGCGTCGAAGGCCCGCTCCGCGTCGACGAGCTCCGATGCGTCGTCGGTGAGCGCGGGGACGGCCGCAGGGCGCAGCAGAGCGCCCACGGCCCAGCCCGCACCCCGCAGCTCCCTCGTCGACACCCGGGTCGTGGCGCCCGAGATCGACACCCCATCGGGGGCGACGACGAGGTTCACCGCCGGATACGAGACGATCTCCTGCCGCGACACCTCGCCGTCCGGGAGGCTCCACTCCGGGATCCAGAACCAGGAGGCGAGCGCGGCGGCGTGTGCGGGCGGGGGCAGCCGATGGAACGAGGGCAGCCGCGCGGGATAGAGCACTCCGCGCGTCCGGTCGACCATGGCCCCAGCGTAGGACGCGCCACCGACGCACGCCCCCGAGGACGTGTCGCGGATCTTCAAGCGCCGGGCGCCCTCCCGCGTCTACCGTGGCCGCATGACCGCACAGACACCTCCGGCCGGCGTGACCGGCGCACACACCACCGACGGCCGCCCGCACAGCGCGACCTCGCTCACCCCCTTCCTCGCGATCCCCGACGCCGCCCGCGCCGTCGAGTTCTACCGGGACGTCTTCGGCGCCCGCGTGGTCGACGTCACCGAGTTCGGCGGTGTCGTCGCGCATGCCGACCTCGACTTCGGGCTCGGACGGCTCCAGCTCGGCGAGCCCAGCCCCGAGTACCATCTCGTGCCCGCGCCCGCCGGCGACGACGACTGCTACTCGATGGGCCTGTACGTGCCCGACGTGGACGCTGTGGTCGGGCGCGCCGTCGCGGCGGGGGCGACCGTCCGCGAGGCGCCGTCCCTGTTCGTCTCCGGCGACCGCTACGCCAGCATCCGCGACCCGTTCGGCGTGCGGTGGTCGATCATGACCCGCGTGGAGGATCTCTCCGACGAGGAGTGCGCACGACGGGTCGCGGAGTGGGCGGCCTCGTTCAGCGCGGCGCCGGAGAGTGCCGGGAGCTGAGCGCGACCAGGGCGGCCCGCTCGACGGCCGGCAGCAGCGCCTCCGCGGTGCGGCGGTAGCCGAGCGCGCTCGGGTGGAAGCGGTCGAGGCTGAACATCTCCTCCGGCTCGTCGAAGAACATCGGGCCGACAGCCCGCCGCAGGTCCACCGGCTCCGCTCCTTCCCGGTGCGCAGCCTCCGCCTGCGCCTCCGCCAGCCGTCGCGACAGACCGGAGGCGATGCGGCGCAGCGGCTGCGGCACCGCGCGCAGGGCACCGAGGTCGGGGCAGGTGCCGACGACGACACGGGCGCCACGAGACTGCAGGCGGCCGATGGCCTCGCGCAGGTGGCGAGCCGACTCCGCTGCCGGGAGGCGGTGGGTGACGTCGTTGCCGCCGACCACGACCACGGCGACGTCGGGGCGATAGTCCGCGGGGAGGCGGGAGAGCTGCGCGGCGAGATCCCGCGACTCCGCGCCCACGACCGCGGCGGTGCGGAGCCGCACCGGACGCCCGAGTCGGCGTGCCGTCGCCTTCGCGAGCCGCGCCCCGAGGGTCTCCTTCCGCCGTGCCGCTCCCAGGCCGGCAGCGAGGGAGTCGCCCAGCAGCAGGAGGTCGAGCGGCTCGCCCTCGAGCCCCGGGCGCCAGACACGGTCGGCGTCAAGCGACTGCTCCCCCAGCGGCTTCCCGATGCGCCGGCGCGCGATGGCGGCCTGCCGGTCGAGGACCGCGCGGGAGCCCGCGACGAGCGCGGCGGCGAGCGCGACCAGGGTCAGCAGAAGCAGACGACGCACGGCACGATTCCAGCCGACCGCCGTGAACGTCCGGTGAACGCCTCGTCCCGACGGGGGGCGACTCAGGCCAGCGTCTTCACCTCGAGCTCGTCGTCTCCGGGCCGCACGCTCGCGAAGTGGGTGTAGCCGTCCGCGGCGGAGCGCTCCAGCAGGGCCTTGAGGTTCTTCGTGCGCTGTTCGAGGCGGACCCGCGCGCCCTTCGCGACGAGGGCCGTCTTGTGCGCCACGAGCTCCGCCACGGGGACGGCCGCGTCGTGGACGAGCACGATCGCCTGCGCCGCGGTGGCCGGGTCCGTCGACACGAGGTCGACCAGGCGCTCGAACCCGAGGGAGAAGCCCACCGCCGGCACGTCCTGCTGGAGGAACCGGCCGATCATGCCGTCGTACCGTCCTCCGCCACCGAGCGAATACGTCACCGACGGGTGCGCGAGCTCGAAGATCGTCCCGGTGTAGTACCCCATGCCGCGGACCAGGAACGGGTCAAACACGAGCGGGATGTCGTCCTGCCCTCGACCCGCCGCGACGGCCTCGCCGATGCCGACGAGGTGGGCGACGAGCTCGTCGGGCGCGTCGTCCGGGAGCGCCTTGCGGATCTGGCGGTCGCCGAACGGGTGGTACTCGAGCGTCTGCGGGCGACCGAGGAAGGCCTGGAACGCGTCGACCGCGGTCGTCGTGGCCCCGCGCTCGCGGAGCTCGGCGGCCACACCCTCGGGCCCGATCTTGTCGAGCTTGTCGATCGTGATCAGCACCTGCGGGCGCTCGTCCTCGGTGAACCCGAAGTGCCCCAGCATCCACTCCAGCACACGGCGGTCGTTGATCCGCACGCTCGCGCCCTCGAGCCCCAGCGCGTCGACGGCGTCGAGCGAGGCGACCAGCAGTTCCGCCTCGGCGCGCGCGGACGCGTCGCCGATGATGTCGATGTCGCACTGGACGAACTGGCGGTAGCGCCCCTTCTGCGGACGCTCGGCCCGCCAGACGGGACCGATCTGGATGGACCGGAAGACACCGGGGAGCTGTCCCCTGTTGCTCGCGTAGAAGCGGGCGAGCGGCACCGTCAGGTCGTAGCGCAGGCCGAGGTCGGAGAGCTCCGCGGGGTCGTCGGCGGCGGCGCGGACGGCCTCCGCATCCAGGCCGCGGCGCAGGATGTTGAACGACAGCTTCTCGTTGTCGCCGCCGATGCCGGCATGCAGCCGGTCATACTCCTCGACCACGGGGGTCTCGATCTCGTCGAATCCGTGCGCGCGATAGCGGTCGCGGATGACGGAGAGCACCCGCTCACGGCGGGCCTTGTCGGCGGGGAGGAAGTCGCGCATGCCGCGCGGCGCGTTCACGGTAGCCACCCGTCCATCTTCCCAGGTCGACGGCGGTGCCCGTGTCGGATCAGCCGGCCTCGGCGGCCCTGACCTCGTCCTCCAGCCGCGTCAGCCGCTCCCGGAGCGCGCGCTCCGCGTCCCAGCCCTCGGCCCGGGCGGTGTCCACGAGGGCGAGGAGGGCATCGCCGAGCTCCTCCTCCGAGGACGGGCGCAGGGCGGACGGCGGCGCGGGCACCACGCCGGCACCGGCGGCACGACCCGACATCTTCTGGGCCCGCGCGAGGGCGGGCATCGCGCGCGGGATCCCGTCGAGCACGCTGCGGCGGGTGCGCTTCTCCGCCGCTTTGGCGGCGTTCCAGTGCACGAGCACCTCCTCCGGCGTCTCCGCGACCTCGTCGCCGAACACGTGCGGGTGCCGCCGCACCATCTTCTCGGTGAGCGTGCGGGCGACGTCGTCGATGTCGAACGGGTCGTCCGGATCCTGCGCCGCGATGGCGGCATGGAACAGCACCTGCCACAGCAGATCGCCCAGCTCTTCGCGGAGGTCGGCGCGTGAGCCGTCCTCGACGGCGTCGATCACCTCGTGCGACTCCTCGATGAGGTACGGCACGAGGTCGCGGTGGGTGATGCGCTGCGACCACACGCACCGTTCCCGCACCGCGCGCATCGTCTCGGCGGCCGCGCGCAGCGGATCGTCGACACCCTCGGGGCGCTGGTGCTCGCTGCTCATGCTTCCTCCGGGATCGGTTCAGACGGCGGGGACGGGGGCGGCGCGACGATACCACCGGGCGCGCAGGGTGACGACGATGCCGGAGAGGATCAGCGCGAGGAGCGACCCCACGAGGACGCCGAGGATCGCCTGGTCGCGGATGACCGCGTCGCCCTCGAACGCGAGATTCGCGAGCAGGAGCGAGACGGTGAATCCGATGCCGCCCAGGGCGCCGGCGGCGAGGATGTCCGCGAAGGGCAGCGCCGGGTCGGCCCCCTTCGGACGGATGCGCATGGCGAGCCAGCCGAACAGGGAGATGCCGATGATCTTCCCCACCGGAAGCGCCACCACGATCGCCCAGAAGGCCGGGGAGAGGGCCGTCGGCGAGACGGCCGGGATGACGACGAAGGCCGCCACGAAGGCGAAGAGCGGCAGGATCGCGCCGTTCACGGTCGGCTCCAGCGCATGCCGAGTGCGTCCGGCGGGTACCGGCGCCATGACGAGGCCGAGCATCACGCCGGCGATGGTCGCGTGGATGCCGGACGAGGCGACGAGGCCCCACGTGACAACGCCGACGACGGCCATCGCGACCGCCACGAGCGTGTGTCCGGTGGCGTGCAGCAGGCGGCTCAGCAGCCAGAACACCGCCACCCCGACGATCGCGAGCCCGAACAGGAGCCACTGCACGTCGTGCGCGAACAGCACCGCGATGAAGATGATGCCGATGATGTCGTCGAGGATCGCGAGGGCCAGCAGGAACACCCGCACCCGCGACGGGAGTCCGCGGCCGAACATCGCCAGCACGCCGAGCGCGAAGGCGATGTCGGTGGCGGTCGGGATCGGCCACCCGGACGCCGTCGCCGGCCCTCCCGCGATCAGCAGGTACACGAGGATCGGCACGAGCACGCCGCCGGTCGCCGCGATGGCCGGCTGCACGGCCTTCCGCGGGGAGTCGAGCTCGCCGTGGGTGAGCTCGTGCCGCAGCTCGATCGCCACGACGAGGAAGAAGATCGCGAGCAGTCCGTCCGACACCCAGTGCGCGATCGAGAGGTCCAGCGCCGTCCCCGGGACCGCGAGATGCGTCTCCAGCAGCCCGGCGATCGCGTCATGCGTCGGCAGGTTCGCGAAGAGGAGGCCGAGGCCGGCGGCCACGAGCAGGAGGACGGCCGGGAACTGCTGCCCGCGGAGGGGGTTCGCTGTGATGCGCATCCCGTCCATCGTAGGCCGCGGCGTCATACGGTCGTCATGCGTGCAGGACACCCCGATCCACCCGGCTACTCTCGGAGGGTGACCCCCGATTCCCCCGCTTTCTCCGAGCCGACGCCCACCGAGGCCATCCGCGTGATCGGTCGTTTCGAAGCCGGTCGCGGTATTCCCGATGCCATGCGCTCCGACGTGCGGATGCTGGGCCAGCTCCTCGGCCAGGTGCTCCGCGAGGCCGGCGGCGACGACCTCTTCGAGGACGTCGAGCGCCTGCGCCTCGCGACGATCCAGGCCTACGAGGACCACAGCTCGGACGCGTTCGACCGCGCCGCGGCCATCGCCGACTCCTTCACGATCGCCCGCGCCGACGAGGTCGCCCGCGCGTTCACCTGCTACTTCCACCTCGTGAACCTCGCCGAGGAGCACCAGCGGGTGCGCGTGCTCCGGGAGCGGGCGGGACAGGCCCCTTCGACAGGCTCAGGGA